>JAITBO010000038.1 GCA_031283505.1 Treponema sp.
GGTCTCCCGTTTTAGGGGGAATAGCCGTGATAGGGTTGAAACATCCCGCCAGCAGAATGACGGCCAGACAGCCGGGCATAAAAAGGTTAAAAAGTTTCGAGAATTTCATATATAACTCCTTTCCTGAGGCGGCGGAATCGCCGCCAATTTATATCGAACATTAATACGAAGTATTAATGACAACTCCTTTCTTGAGGCGGCGGAATCGCCGCCAGTTTATATCGAACATTAATACGAAGTATTAATAACAACTCCTTAAAAATTTTTTCCGCATTGCAGGAATAGAGGGCCAAAAGATTTATGAAAGGAACACAGAAAAGGAGGGGGAAAAGGACCGTATTTAAGGAAGAAGCGGCTACGCTTCCATAGCAAGTAAAAAATACTATACAGGGGGGGGGGGGGGGGAGGAGGGGCAAAAATTCCTCAGCCGGGATTGAAAGGACTGAGAAGGAAAAAACTTTCTTTAACCCGCCGGACACCGCCCACTCCTTTAACTTTGGAATATAATCAATACTCATTCATAAATATAACACATAGTAATAAAAAAAACAACATTTTTTTGAAAAAAAACGCAAACTCGGCCTTATGCACCATCCATGGGGTCTGTCCTCACAAGGATGCGCCCAAATTATTAATCGAGGCACAGTTTCCTTGAACTGGATTCATCGAACCGAAGATTCGCACCAACCGGGTTCTGACGGGTTCTGAAACAGGCTCAATAGCCGGGATTGAAAGGACTGAGAAGGAAAAAACTTTCTTTAACCCGCCGGACACCGCCCACTCCTTTAACTTTGGAATATAATCAATACTCATTCATATGTATAGCACATAGAAATAAAAAAAACAATATTTTTTTGAAAAAAAACACAAAAAAACGGCCGCCGGAAAAAGGCGCCAGGCACCGGGATCTGTCCTGTTTTTGGAACAGGCTCAATCTTCTTGACATTATACCTACCATTCGGTATATTGATTGTATGGATACTCCACAGAACACCAAAAGCGCGATTACGGGAGCCGCCCTCTCCCTTTTTTCCCGGAGGGGTTATGAATCCACAGGCATCCAGGAAATCGTGGACGCTGCGGGGATCACCAAACCGGCGCTGTACTACTACTTTGGCAGCAAGCAGGGGCTTCTGGAAGCGGTGGTGGCGGAGTACGGGCAAATCCTTACGGGGATTATCCGGAAAGAGGCGGAATACCGCAGGGATCTTGTCATGAACCTTTCCGGGCTTTTCAGGGAGACTCTGGGCTTTGCCCTGGAACACCGGGATTTTTTCAGGCTCATGATGGGCCTCTTCTTCTCCGCGCCGGAGACCGCCGCCTTTGCCGCGGGCAAAAAGCTCAGGGAAGAACTGGTTTCGATACTTGAGGGTCTTTTCGCGGCAGCGGGACAGGATCACGGCAACATGAGGAACCGGCAGAAAATCTACGCCGAATCCTTCATGGGCCTCCTTGAAACCTGGGGTATCCTCGCGGTGAACCAGGAGATACAAATGGGCGATCATCTTCGTTACAGGATCATCCACCAGTATATGCACGGAATTTTTTCGTGATCCCTTGGAAGGTTCAGGCTTGGGCCTGTTTTTTTGCATAATTATATACCTAACGGTAAGTATATGAAGGAGACATCATGAATTCAGACTGCGGAACGGATATGGGAGACCGCATCTTCTATCACATCTATCCTCTGGGGTTTTGCGGGGCGCCGGAGCGGAACGACTTTAGTTGTCCGGCGGGTCCGGGGCTGCGTTCCCTTTTGTCCCACATACCCCGCCTTGAGGAACTGGGGGTAAACGCCTTGTACCTGGGACCTCTCTTTGAATCCACGGCCCACGGGTACGACACGCTGGACTACTACCATGTGGACAGGAGGCTGGGCAGTAACGACGATTTGCGGACCCTGATCCGGGCCTTCCACGACCGGGGCTTTAAGGTGATTCTGGACGGCGTTTTTAACCATGTGGGCCGGCACTTCTTCGCCTTCCGGGACCTGGCGGAGAAGCGGGAGGCTTCGGCGTACCGGGACTGGTTTAGCCGTCTCGACTTCAAGGGCCGCAGTCCCCTGGGCGATCCCTTTTCTTACGAAGGCTGGAGCGGCTGTTACGACCTGGTAAAGCTCGACGGGGCCTGCCGGGACGTAAGGGAACACCTCTTTGGGGCGGTCAGGTTCTGGATAGAGGAATTCGGCATAGACGGTCTGAGGCTCGACGCGGCGGATCAGCTTCTCCCGGATTTTATGGACGAGCTTTCCGCACGTTCCAAAGAGATAAAGCGGGATTTCTGGCTTATGGGAGAGGTGGTTCACGGGGATTACCGCAAATGGGCCAGGGAAGGAAGGCTCGATTCGGTTACCAACTACGAACTCTACAAGAGCCTCTGGTCAAGTTTCAACGACAGGAATTTCTACGAACTCTCCTGGTCCCTCAAACGCCAGTCGGGGCCGGAGGGCATATACCGGGACCTCAAGCTCTACACCTTCGCCGACAACCACGATGTCAACCGGGTGGCAAGCGTCCTGCACAGTCAGGCCCACCTCTTCCCTCTCTATGGGCTTCTCTTTACCATGCCGGGAATCCCCTCCATCTATTACGGCAGTGAACGGGGTATCCGGGGGGAAAAGCGGAACCACAGCGACTCCGCTCTGAGGCCGGCCTGGGAATCCGCCGATGAACGGCTTTCCCCGGAAAACAGGCCCGCCGCCGGCAACGGCGATCTCCCCGGAAGGATACGGGACTTCATCAGGATCAGGCGCGAGAATCCCGCCCTGAGGGATGGGGATTACCGGGAACTCCTGACCGCCCACGAACAGTTCGCCTTCCTGCGGGAATGCCCTGACGGGCAGGCGGTTGTCGTGGCGGTGAACAGCGCGGAAGGCAGGAAAACCATCGACATTCCGGGGAACCTTCCCGGCGGGAAGGGCCGGACCCGGTGGCGGGACCTCCTCTCCGGCGCGGAATTTTATTCCCATGAAGGAAGGATCACCGTTCCCCTGGACAGTTCGTGGCTCAGAATTCTGAAAAAGGAATAGGCCCTCCCGCCGCAGGACCGGACGCGGCGTCCTGCCGGATTCCGCCCAGAGCCGCGAGGAGCCGCGCTTCAAGGCGGCCCTGGGCTTCCGTCCCGTAGGCCCGTTCCGTCCGGGCAAGGTCCACCCTTTCGTCAAACACTACCCCCGATGGGGGCTTCCCCAGGACAATGACCCGCTTTCCCAGACGGACCGCCTCTCTGGGATCATGGGTAACGGCGATTAAGAGGCGGCTTTCCCTTTCAAGGAGGGCGGCGGTCATGTCCATGAGTTCCAGCCTCGAAGTATCTGCGGCCCTTCGTGGGCGCAGCAGATGGCCGCAGCCAGAGCGTCGGCGGCGTGATCGGGCCGGGGAACGGCCTCCAGTCCCAAAAGAAGGCGGACCATCTCTTGAATCTGGCGTTTTTCTGCCTTGGCGCCGCCGGTTACCGCCTGTTTTATAGCGTTGGGGGTATATTCCCGCACCGCAAGGCCCTTTTGCGCCAGGGCCAGGGAAAGAATCCCCCGGGCTTCGGCCACCGCGATGGCGCTGGTTACATTGCGGCCAAAATAAAGGGTTTCCACAGCGGATTCGGCGGGACAGTAGGTTTCCAGGATGGAAACGAACTGCCCATAAATAAAAAAAAGGCGTTCCGCCCGGGGGCGTTCCGCCGTAGTTTCAATACAACCATGGGCAATATACCGGAGCCGCCGGTTGTCGAATTCAATGACCCCCCACCCGGAAGAAGCCAGCCCCGGGTCCACCCCAATGATTCGCCTCATAAGCTAAACTTGACCCACAGAAATACAGGCTGTCAAATTCATACTGATTCCTCAAAACTAAGATGAAAATGAAAAAATTTAACCACGACAAAACTACGGTTCGATGGCTGAAACCAAAGGTTTCTGAAACCTTTGGTTTCTGGAACCTCAGGTTCTCTGATGTTACACAAAGGAAAGAAGAAAAATCCGGATTTTGTACCAAAAACTCCGTGATTTTTTTCTTAAAACAGATAACAATACCTGAATTATGGATCAAATTTAGCTCGTAAAGCCGTCAGGTATGAGAATCCACCCCCTGGTTACTCAGCCTCAAACCCATCGGGGATTGCCACGTTGGAGTAGACGTTCTGAACGTCGTCGTTGTCTTCCAGCTTTTCAATGAGCCTGAGGACTTTGGCGGTACCATCCGCATCCAGGGAAACTTCCGCTTCGGCTATCATGCTGATCTCGGCGCTGGTGGTTTCCAGGGACTTGGCTTCCAGCGTGTCTACCACCGGCTCAAAATCCTCCGGCGCGGTGGTAACTTCAATAATTCCCCCGGAATAGGCCACATCTTCGGCACCTCCTTCCAAGGCAACCTCCAGGACCTGATCTTCCGTATACTTTTCCCCATCCAGGGTAATTATACCCTTGCGGGTAAAAAGCCGGGAAACCGAACCTGCCGTCGCCAGAGAACCGCCGGCCCTGGTCAGAATGTTCCGCACATCCGCAGCGGCCCGGTTTTTGTTGTCCGTAAGGACTTCGATAAGGACCGCCACACCGCCGGGGGCATAGGCTTCGTAAGTCAATTCTTCGTAGTTGACCCCTTCAAGTTCACCGGTCCCCTTCTTGATCGCCCGGTCTATGTTGTCTTTGGGCATATTCGCGCCCCTGGCCTTGAGAATGGCGGTCCTGAGCCGGGGATTTCCTTCCGGATTACCCCCACCCATGCGGGCGGCAATGGAAATTTCCTTGATAAGTTTTGTGAACATCTGGCCGCGCTTGGCGTCGGCGGCGCCCTTTGCGTGTTTAATAGTCGCCCATTTACTGTGTCCGGACATGACAACTCCTTATATAAAATACATTAGCTTCAATAACAATGCCTATACATACCACAGGAAGAAAAAATATGTCAATCCTCCCCTGCCAACACCTATCCGCCTTTGGACCAGCGGACAAATCCGCAAAGAGAGTTATTATCGAATGAATCCAGCATATCAAAACGTACCCTCTTTGCGTACTAATCGAGAGCTCCACGTCCGTAATCACAGGTGTTGCCTCTCTATACCTTTGCGTATTGTCGGAATATAGTATCAGCTCGTTGGTGTGTTCGTTTAGTCCCCGTTCTCATGAGTGTAATTCCCCGCTCTCCATGAGCCGCTGAAATGGACTTCGCTGTTCGTCATAGATTAATTATTAGGCAACGCGTCCCCTTGACAAAAGGCTTTGCCCCGGATATAATCCTAGTATATTTATAGGATTAATATATAAACTAGGATATGAATATACTGGATGTCGTGGGTAACACGCCCCTTCTGGAATTGAAAAAAATCTCCCTGACAGCAGGCGGAGACCGGGCCGCCGGGGTTGCGCTCTACGGCAAGGCCGAATTCTGCAACCCATCGGGGTCCGTCAAGGACCGGGCCGCCGGAGCCATGATCCTGGAGGCTGTACGCGAGGGGAAACTCGTCCCCGGCAAGACCATCATCGACGCTTCAAGCGGGAATACCGGCATTGCCTATGCCATGCTGGGAGCCGCCCTGGGGTTTCCGCTCAAACTGTTCCTTCCAGCCAACGCCTCGGCGGAACGAAAGGGGATCATCCGCCACTACGGCGCCGAAATCGTGGAAACCAGCCCCCTGGAAGGTTCTGACGGCGCGTACCTTGCCGCCCGTGCCGAGGCGGAAGCCCATCCCGATAAATACTTTTATCCCAACCAGTACAACAACGACGCCAACTGGAAAGCCCATTATAACGGGACCGGGGTGGAAATCTGGGAGCAGACCTGTGGCAGGGTGACCCACTTCATCTGCGGGATGGGAACCTCCGGTACCTTTATGGGGACTTCCCGGCGGCTCAAGGAACTGAATCCTGCCGTTAACGTAATCGCCGTCCAGCCGGATTCCCCCTTTCACGGCATTGAGGGTACTAAACACATGGCCAGTACCATCAAACCGGGTTTTTACGATGAGAAACAGCCGGACGGTTTTATCGAAGTGAACACCGAGCGGGCATATACCATAGCCCGGCGGCTTGCCAGGGAGGAGGGCGTTTACGTTGGGGTAAGTTCCGCAGCTAACGTACTTGCCGCTCTTTTACTGGCCGATACCCTGCCGGCAGGTTCCCTAGTGGTTACCATTTTGTGCGACACCGGGACGCGTTATGTGTCGGATCCCTTTTGGGACCTGGATGCGGGTACGGGTGCGGGTGCGGGTCCCGCCGGAGGCCGCCATGCTTGAACTCGGCGCGGATTTGGCGCAAGCCATCAGGGAAGAAGGGGAAAAAGCCTATCCCAACGAATGTTGCGGCTTCGTCCTGGGAACGCTCCGGGAAGCCGGCGGACGGAAGGCGGAAGCCCTCATCCCCATAGACAACGCCCGTGAAGCGGAGGAACAGTACCACCGCTTTGCCATAGAGCCCGAAGACTTTATGCAGGCCGAAAAGAACGCTCGTGACCGAAATCTGGAGATCCTCGGGTTTTACCATTCCCACCCGGATCATCCGGCCCGGCCATCGGACTATGACCGGGAACAGGCCCTGCCCTTTTACTCCTGCCTCATTGTTTCGGTGGAAAAAGGAAAGCCCGGCGTTCTGACCAGTTGGGAACTTGCGGCGGACAGATCCGCTTTTACGGAGGAGGAAATTGTATGGCTGTAACTATTCAAATCCCTACGGCTCTGCGGAGCTTTACGGACCGCCGGGGAGAAGTGCAGGTAGAGGCGGCAACCGCCGGCGCGGCCATAGCGGCCCTGGTCCTGGCCTACCCGGACATAAAACAGCATCTCTACCGGGACGGCGAAACGGAACTGCGTTCCTTCATCAATGTTTTTGTGGGAGATACTAATATCAAAAAACTCAAGGGCCTTGATACGGCGGTTCCCGAAGGCGGGACCATCATGCTGGTTCCGGCAATCGCGGGCGGCGTCTATGACAGCCGCCAAACCGGCGGACAGGCCCGCTAATGGAAAGCGTAATCCGGGACCGGGAACTTCCGGAACTCACCAACGATGAAATCAGCCGCTATAGCCGGCATCTGCTTTTGCCCGAGGTAGGCGTAGAAGGGCAGAAGCGGCTCAAGGCGGCCAGGATACTCGTCGTTGGAACCGGAGGTCTCGGCGCGCCCCTGATCCTGTATCTCGCCGCCGCCGGGGTAGGCACTCTGGGGATTGTGGACTTCGATTTTGTGGAAGAGTCCAACCTTCAGCGCCAGGTGATCCATGGGACCAGGGACATAGGGCGGCCCAAGACGGCTTCCGCACGGGACCGCATCAAAAGCATCAATCCCAATTGCAAGGTGATCGTCTACGATACCATGCTCACCAGCGCAAACGCCCTGGAGATTCTGAAAGACTACGATGTGGTGGCCGACGGCACCGACAACTACCAGACCCGCTACCTGGTGAACGACGCCTGCGTACTCCTGGGTATCCCCAATGTGTACGGTTCCATTTTCCAGTTTGAAGGACAGGCCTCGGTGTTTTACGCCAAAGAAGGACCTTGTTACCGATGCCTCTACCCCGAACCGCCGCCGCCGGGACTGGTGCCTTCCTGCGCCGATGGCGGCGTAGTAGGAGTGCTGCCGGGCATTGTGGGGACGATTCAGGCCAACGAAGCGATCAAGCTCATCGTCGGTTCAGGCACGGATTCCCCCAGCCAATCCGCAAGCCTTGCGGGAAGGCTCCTCCTCTTTGACGCATGGAAGATGAAGTTTCGGGAACTGCGGATCGACAAAGACCCCGCCTGTCCCGTATGCGGCGCCAATCCTTCCATTCATGAACTTATAGACTACGAACAATTCTGCGGCCTCAAAAAAGACGCCGCTGAAGAACCGGTAGAGGTCATCGAGCCGGAAGAACTCAAGGCCCGTTTGGACGCGGGGGATCCTTTGCAGATCATCGACATCAGGGAACCTCACGAGCGGGCCATCGTCAAATTCCCCCAGGCCAGGCCCATACCCCTGGGGCAGATGACCCGCCGCATCGATGAGTTCGACCCCAAGGTGGACGCGGTGTTCATCTGTAAGATAGGCCGGCGCAGTATTTTTGCTATCCGGGCGTTGCGGGAAGCGGGGTACGCCGGTCGCCTCCTCAACCTGCGGGACGGCGTAAACGGCTGGGCAAAAAAAGTGGACAGCAGTTTTCCTGTTTATTAAGAGAGGCTGTTTCAAAATCCGGCAGTCCGCAGGACCCTGATTTTGAGACCTGCCCACCTCATAAAAATCGAGAAGGAGTTGAATCATGGCAGACAAAGTAATCAATGCGCTGGGGCGCGACGCGGCATATCAGCTTGCGAACATAACAAAAACGCCTCCCCAGTACGGCGCCCTGACCCCCAAGTGGCTTTCCAGGTTTTTGGAATTCAAGGGCCTCGAAGCGGGCGTCTACCGGGTAAACCGGGTAGTGGAAGGCGACACACCCCTGGACGCGCTTTGCAGCCAGGACCCAAAAAAGACGGACATACCCCAGGGGTACATTGAGTACGAAACCAGACCCCGGGAATACCGCCTCAGCTCTATTTCTACGATTATCAACGTGGACACCAAAATACAGGACGTGTACAGTTCCCCCTACGATCAGACACGGGAACAGATCGGCCTGGCGGTAGAAAGCCTCAAGGAACGGCAGGAAAGCCAGATCATCAACAGCGACGACTACGGCCTCCTCAAAAACGCCGCCGACTCCCAGCGCATACAACCCCGCTATGGCCGGCCCATGCCGGACGACCTGGACGAACTCATCACGAAAGTGTGGAAGGACCCCTCCTTTTTCCTGGCCCATCCCCGGGCCATCGCCGCCTTTGAACGGGAATGCACCCGCCGCGGCGTACCGCCGGCAACAGTAACTCTGGCGGGAGGAACCTTCATCGCATGGCGGGGCATACCCATCATCCCCACAGATAAACTGTTTGTTGACGGCCTCAAGAACCCCAAGGCCAAAACCGGCAAGACCAACATCCTTCTGGTCCGTACCGGCGAAGCAAAACGGGGCGTCATCGGCCTGTACCAAACCGGCGTTCCCAACGAACAGTCCAGGGGCCTTTCGGTACGCTTCCGGGGCATAGACGACAACGGCGTCGCCTCCTACCTCCTCTCGGTGTACTGCTCTACCGCCGTCCTCGCCGTGGACGCCCTCGCGGTGCTGGAAGACGTAGAAGTCGGTGACTACTATGACTACACCCAGAACCCCGTTTGATCCCGCCGGGTACGGCGCTGCCGCTTACGGTCTCCCCACGGAGGCCGAAATCGCTTCCCTTGCCTCGGCGTGGTTTCCTGAATTCGGGCCTGAAATTTCAGAGAGGGGGGGAGTCTCCCCCCCGGGCCGCATTCCGGCAGCTACGCAGCCTTCATTGCGGCCCACCCCCCTCAGCGGGGAGGACCCCGCAACGCCCCCGTCCGGATTTGCGGCCTTTGCGCCGGATTTGCCCTGGGGCGGCGTCCATGCCGTCCAAGAAACGGCGCCGGACGCCGTTTCTCCAAGGGTCATTCCCCTGGGAGCGGCATCCCTCCGGGAGCCGGAATTTTTTTCCGCCCCGCCGCCCACCGCCCATTCCGGGGATCCTTCCCGTTATGTGGGGACCAAAAGCCTTTCCGCCATCCGCGCCGATTTCCCCATCCTGGCGGAAAAGATCAACGGCCATGACCTTGTCTGGCTGGACAACGCCGCCACCACCCAGCGTCCCAGGGCGGTCATCGACAGACTGACGTATTTTTACGAACACGAGAATTCCAATGTCCACCGGGGCGCACACGAACTGGCGGCCCGGGCCACCGACGCCATGGAAGAAGCCAGAAAAAAGATCGCCCGTTTTATTGGATCCCCATCGCCGGAAAACATCGTTTTTGTCCGGGGCACTACCGAAGGCATCAACCTTGCAGCCCAGGCCTATGTAAAACAGTTCCTCAAGCCCGGCGACGAAATCATCCTTACCATGCTGGAACACCACGCCAACATCGTCCCCTGGCAGATTATCGCCGAAGAAACCGGCGCGCTGATCCGGGCGGCCCCCATCGACCGCACCGGACAGCTCATCCTTTCGGAGTACGAAAAACTTTTCAACAGCCGCACCCGTTTCGCTGCGGCAACCCAGGTGTCCAACGCTCTGGGCACCGTCACCCCGGCGGCGGAATTGGTACAAATTGCCCACGCCCACGGGGTACGGATCCTCATCGACGGGGCCCAGGCCGTTTCCCATCTGCCGGTCAATGTCGCCGCCCTGGACGCGGACTTCTACGTCTTCTCGGGCCACAAGATCTTCGGCCCCACGGGCATAGGCGTACTCTACGGTAAAGAAGATGTGCTGGAAGCGGCCCGGCCTTACCAGGGAGGCGGCAACATGATTTCCGACGTTACCTTTGGGCGGACCCTATACCAGAAACCCCCTGCCAAGTTCGAGGCCGGAACCGGAAACATCGCCGATGCGGTGGGCCTCGGCGCGGCGCTGGATTACGTCAACGCCATCGGCATGGAGAATATCGCCGCCTGGGAGCATGAACTTGTTGAGTACGGTATGAAGGCCCTTGCGGAAGTACCGGGACTGCGCCTTGTCGGGACCGCCGCGCATAAAACAAGCGTCCTTTCCTTTGTGCTTGACCGGCACGGCAACGATGATGCCGGTAAATATCTCAACACAAAAGGTATCGCCGTCCGCGCCGGACACCACTGCGCCCAGCCGGTGCTGCGCTTCTTCGGTCTGGAAGGAACCGTGCGGCCTTCGGTGGCTTTTTACAACACCTTCGGGGAACTGGACAAACTGGTACAGGCCCTCCATGAACTGACCGGCGGAAGGAAATGAAAAAAAATGGAAAAGCCTGCGGTCAGCCGCCTTAAATACCTTACGGAACTGCTCACCAAAAGTTACGCGGAACATGAGGAGATTATCAAGATAGATTCCGGCAGCCTCCTTAACCGGGGCCAAATCGTAGAGATTGCGGAAAAACTGCGGTCCCTTATTTTCCCCGGATATTTCGGAAAGAAAAATATCCTGGCTTCTTCGGTGGAATATCATACCGGGGATCTTCTGGAAGAAGTCCGCTGCGCCCTGACAGAACAGATCGTCCGTTCCCTTCACCACAGCGGCAATTACGCCGGGCTGGGCAGGGAAATAATAACCGGCAAAGCCGGCGACATTTGCTTTCAGTTTTTATCCCGCCTGCCCGAAGTCAGGGAAAAACTCGCCTCCGATGTCTCCGCCGCCTACGAAGGAGACCCCGCCGCATACAGCCTGGACGAAATCATCTCATCCTATCCGGGAATCTACGCGATTACGGTGTACCGCCTTGCCCACGTACTCTGCGAACTGGCGGTTCCCCTTATCCCCCGGATCCTGACGGAACACGCCCACAGCGTCACCGGAATCGACATACATCCCGGCGCGGTAATAGGCCATCACTTCTTCATCGATCACGGTACGGGGATTGTGATAGGGGAAACCACGGTCATCGGCAATTACGTAAAAATCTACCAGGGCGTTACCCTGGGTGGCCTTTCCACCAGGGGCGGCCAAAACCTTAAAGGGGTAAAGCGCCACCCAACCATCGAAAACCACGTCACGATCTACTCAGGCGCATCCATCCTGGGCGGGACCACCGTGATCGGCGAGGGCGTGGTGATAGGCAGCAACGCCTTCGTGACAAAATCCGTGCCGGAAAAAACCAAAGTCAGCGTAAAAAATCCCGAGCTGCAATACAAGACCGACGATCAGCAGAGAGGCGAAAAGATGGAACTGGAGCAGAACGCCTTCTGGGATTGGGTGATTTAGCGGACTGATTGGACTAAACCTCGTGATATGGGCAATTACCGACTCACTTTACGCACCGGAGCTAAAATTGAAGAAATTTAACCACCGAGGGCACGGAGTTACACGGAGGAAAGAGAAAAAATCAGGATTTTCCAATACCTTATATAACCTCCAATTCCAGGAAGGCCGGGAGCAAGGTTCCTGAATAGGCGCCGAGTTTCAATGTCCCCGTTCCCGCCCCGGCTCTGACAATTACCAGGGCTTTTCCGCCGGAGGTAAGGGTTTTCGGCAGGGCATAGCCCAAAGCGCCGCTTATGTCCGGGGAGCAGGAACCCAGAATGATCCCGTCTCCGGTCAAGGAGAATTCCACCAGCGCTTCTTCGTTGGGACAGAGGACGCCTGCTTCATCGATAATCGTAACTTCCACATGAACAATACCGGTCCCGTCTGCGGCAAGTACGTCATTGTCCGGCTTCAGCAGTATCTGCCGAGGGGCTCCGGCGGTCCTGAGTATATGTGAACAGACTTCTTTCCCTTTGCGGTATCCGATGGTTTTTACTTCTCCCGGAACATATTCAAAAGTCCATTCGATAATACGGTTTTCAAAATCTTCGGGCTTCCGGCGGCCCATTTTTTTCCCGTTGATCCATAACTCGGCTTCGTCGCAATTGGTAAACACCGCAGCCTTAACGGTTTCGCGGCTCACGCGATCAAGGTTGAGATGGGAAGAAAGTTTGGGGAAAGACCAGCGCCCCCGGACGTAATCGGGTTTGCGGTTTGAATCGTAAAAGGCAAGGTAGACCACAGGTTCATCGGACCATATACTTTTCCGGTAAAAGGCGTTGGGTTTCAAAAAACCGCAGATGTCGAGGATCGCTCCGGCCCAGCCCCTGGCGGGCCATGTACTTTCTCCCAGATAATCAATCCCTGCCCAGACAAATTGGCCGATCACATTGTCGTTTTCCAGTACAAAAAACCAGGGATTTTTTGCGATTACGTCCTCATAATTTGAAGCGGTTCCGCTGTAGTAATCATAACTTTCGGTCCCCACAATCGGCTTATCTATGGCGGCGGAATAGTCCTGATACAAAGCCTCGTGGTAATTAAGACCCAGGACATCCACTTCCTCCGCCAGTTTTTTGGTAATTTCTACCAGCCGGGATATAGGAGCGCCCACCAGTGTGGGGGGATGTACATGGGGTTCCAGCGCACAGGTTACCGGGCGGTCATCCATGGTGTGGACAAAAGACACAAGGGTTTTCAAAATTTCCCGCATCTCCTCAGAACCCTGATTCTCCACCTCATTGCCAACGCTCCACATAAAAACCGAAGGATGGTTCCGGTCCCGCAAAAGAAAATCCCCCAGGTCCTGCTGCCAGTCCCGATCAAAAAAGGCGCCGTAGTAACCGCTTTTCCATTTGTCAAAACATTCATCGATCACATAAAAACCAAGCTCGTCACAGAGGTCCAGCAATTCCTCCGCCGGAGGATTATGGCTGGTTTTGATGGCGTTGCAGCCGATACTTTTCAGGGCCAGGAGCCGCCGCCGCCAGGCGGCTTCGTAAAAGGCCACGCCGGTTATTCCGCAGTCATGATGCAGGGAGACCCCTTTGAGTTTTACCGGCTTCCCGTTCACCCGCATACCTTTATGGGCGATAATTTCAATGACCCGGATGCCGAAGGGAACTTCCACCGGTTTACCGGAGGCATTTCCTTCATCGTCTTCCAGGTGAACAAGGGCCCGGTACAGGTTCGGCTCCCCGGCGCTCCATAAAAGCGGCTTTTGAATCACCAGGCGCTGCTGTACGGTACATTCCCCGCCCCCGGCGGCATTGAAGGGCTTTGACAGTTCAACAACACATTGATTGTCGTGCCCCTGAATCTGTACATAAACCCTGCCTTTTGCCGGTCCGCCGCGATTTACCAGGGATACGGTCACGAGTACTACCGCGGAAGAAAGATGACCGGCGGAACGCGCTATTTCGGTCCTGATAATGACGCCCCAGGTTTTTATGTGTACTGCGGAAACGATCCGTAAATACACGCTGCGATACAGGCCCGATCCGGAATACCAGCGGTCGGGAGCTTCGCAGCCGTTGTCAAGACGGACAGCGATACAGTTTTCGCCGGGCTTTACCATGCCGGTGATGTCCAGTTCGAAACTGGCGTATCCGTAGGCGCGGCCTCCGGCTTTTTTTCCGTTGACATATACGGCGCTGTTCCGGTATGCGCCGCCGAAATAGATATACGCTGTCTTTCCGTCAATATCCGTACCGGACAGAAAAAATGTTTTCCGGTACCAGGCGATCCCTTCCCAGACAAAAAAACCCTGCATATTCTGGGGAGTATAGGCTTTTTCATCTCCCCGCTTAAAAGGCTGGCTGATTACCCAGTCATGAGGCAGTCGGTTGTTCGCAAGCTGTAAAAAGTGAAAAAAATACCAGCGCAACGCAGGGTATTCCTTTCAATAATTTCCACCTTCTCATAGCTACCTCCGTTGAAATTTAGCCGCAGTTTATTCAGTCTTCTCAAGTCTGATCATAAATAAACTGTCAGCGCTTATACTTTAAAAAATCCTACCCCCCCTTTCTTCCAGCCACAAGCAATAAAGTATTGAAAATCAGGTATAAATTTTTGATAAAAAGCATATTGTCCCACATTAGTACTACTCTCGTTGAATATGACCATACTTATATCTTTGGCGGATTCGTAAGTGGTTACCTATAACACTGCCGGCGGGTGTTCCGACGGCCACGGCGTAAGACCACAGCAATTCTCAGTTTAAGCAAAGGGCGGGGGAAATGAACTACCATGAACCTTCGATCCGACCTCACGAACCAAACGAATGGGTAGAGCCTAACCAGGCTGGGATGTTAATAAAGCCCTTTTTTCCCTATTTCTCTATAAACAGCCAAGACAAACCGGGTATCATTCCGAAATTTCAACGCAAAAGTTC
>JAITBO010000245.1 GCA_031283505.1 Treponema sp.
ATGCTTGAAAAAGTCGATTAAAGGCGGTATTGCTTGGGTAGTCATATTCCCCCTCCAATGTGCCTCTGTCGGCCTTTTCCCCTCTCTCCTTTAGTTAAATTTATATGCGCTCGCCCTGCCATAGGGGGGCCGTGCCTATACTAAGCCCCAAAAATCGGCGATAATGAGATATATACGTGAGGTTGTTCCAAAAACCCTGTTGGTGCGAACCTTCGGTTCGACGGAACAACCATTAAACTTATAGAAGCTGTTCTAAAAACTGAAGTTTTGGAACAGCCTCACGTTTGAATTTGGCAGGATTTACTGGTGGTTACTTCCCAAAAGGCCCTACTGAGCTTACTCATTTCCGTCGTTTTATTTGCCGGTTTTTCAGCCCTGGCGTTTACGGGTTTGTTCAACCTAGTGGAAACCCGGTTCTATAATCCGGCAGTATCCAAGGCCGTAAGCCGGGAACTTAATGAGGATACCGAAACCATAGAGGGATTTTTGGAAGAACTCCAGACCCGCTTTGCCGCCACCCTACAAGTAGAGGCGGTACGGCGGAGTTTTATCGCCAACCTGAGCGACGAAGATATAACAGAGCGGTCACAGATTTACGGAGCCCTCCTGGAATCCGTGGGAGGTCTCCAATCGGTGCGGGTTATTGATTCTGTGGGAATCCGTATCCATTATTCCACCTGGCAGCCTGATATTCTGCGCCAGGATCAGACATCCATTGCCTACCGCAATTATACCGACCCGCGCAACCCCGATTATATCCCCTATTGGCAGATAGAGGCCCCGGATCGAGGGAGCCCACGGTTGTTCCTGGACCAGTCCGGGGAGCGGATCATCTTTTCCCATCCCGTCTACGATTCCTTTGATGTATACCGGGGAACCGCCGCCTTCTCCCTGTCGGTTCGGGCTGTAATAGAACGGATGGTTCTCCAGGGGAGGATAAAAGTTGGGGAGGATGTATCCGTCATCTCTGAACCCCCGGGAATGATTATCGGCCTCCCCTATGCAGGGAAAGACATCCTGATCCCCCTTATCTCCCGGATTTGGAGCGAAAATATCCTCTCGCTGGGCAGGCTCGATTCCGCGCTAACAGAAACTAACCTGTCCCTTATCTCCGCGAAAACCACCCAGGGTATCTTTGTCGGCTGCCTGGTAAACGAGTCCATTTTAAGTTTCCCCCTGACCATGCGGATTATACTCCTCGCTTCGTTTTTCATCACCGTCTATCTCATCATTTTCCTGCTCCTCAATATCCGCCAGGATAATATGACGATTGTTCAAAACCGGCTGAAATGGCTGCAGATCAACTTGATAGAAGAGTATTATGAACATAAGGGTAATTTGGATCTGAGCCATTGGAGAAAAGAGCTTGAACAGCGTAAGGAAGATGTCTTTTCTGAACTAAAGCGGGGTCTAAAAACCAAAGATTCTCCGGAGCTCGATGTTTTTATAGATAAAGCCTGGGAGGATCTCCTGTCGGTCATCGGCGGCCGGATGGACAGAAGAGCCGGCATTGACGGAGAAAAACTGAAGAGCATGCTGAACCAGTTTCTCCTCGATGTTTCCCCAACTACATTTCCTTCCCAACCGGCGGGTGACCCCCCGGAAATGCCTATCCAAACTCCGCCTGCCCTCCCCGGCGTGGAAGATCTGGAAGAGGCCGAAGCTATCGACGAAATAGAAGCGATGGAAGATGTACAGTATGAATCGGCCTCAATGCCGGAATTGGCCTTGGAAGAATTGGAAGAACTGCCGGAACCGGAGCCGGTAGAAGAGCTGCTGCCGGACGAAGGCCTGGAACCGGAGCCGGTAGAAGAGCTGCTGCCGGACGAAGGCCTGGAACCGGAAGCCGTAGAAGAAGTATTACCGGACGAAAGCCTGGAACCGGAACCGGTAGAAGAGCTGCTGCCGGACGAAGGCTTGGAACCGGAGCCGGTAGAAGAGCTGTTGCCGGACGAAGGCCTGGAACCGGAGCCGGTAGATGAAGTATTACCGGATGGGCCGGCGGCGGACCCTTCGGAGGTACTGGATTTTCTGGCAGAAACGGCGTCATCCGCAGAGCCGGAGACTATTCCCGAAGAACCGCAAGAGGTGGAGGAAATTGAACCCCTGGAAGTAATACCGGAATTCCAGCAGCTCGATCCGTCGGAAGTAGGAGGTTCCGGGGAAATACTCGATGAGGGTATAAACAGCCTGGCCAGCAAGGTTGAATTCAGCTCTATTCCGGAGGAAGTTGAAAAAGAAGAAGGTGCCGGTACAGAATTCATAGGCGAGGATTTTGAAATCCAATCTCCGTTTACCACTATTTTTTCAGCTTTATCCGAGGTGGAATTTGAGCCGGAGCCTACCGAGAACCTTGAATCCCTCGAAAGAGAAAGGATCGTCCCCGATGGTTCCCTAGAGGTCGAGGCGGAGCAGCTTAACACTGATTATGTAAAACCCCTGTTCGTCAGATCTTTTTCGACAGCAATAAATGAGCAAATCGAAATACTTGAAACACAGGCCGACGAAGAAATAGGGAATGAAGGTGATTCGGAAGAAATCCCTGAGGCAGAGGCCGAAATTCTGGAAGTGTCTTCCGAGGATGAAAATGCGATTATTTCTGAACGGGATGGGATCAGCTATATAAATGAAAACATTCTTACTCCGGATGAAGAAACCGTAAAAAGCCTGGATAAGAACTTTAAAAAACTGATTGATTCGGTACTGAATAACACCTAATACCAGCTGCGTCTGCCGCCGGAATTGCATAGAGATGTGGCGGAAAAGCCGGAAAACTAAATATCGCGATAGGCAGCTTTGTTGAGAAAGCTATCATCGATGAAATTGCCGCTGTGCGTTAATTCTTTATAGGAAAATCTTTTTAGCTATCAATAAAAAGAGCTTTATCCCTCATTGGGGAAACGGTTTTTTAGTTCCGCTGTTACCACGTCTATTAAAGGCGAAAGCCGGGGCTGTCTGGGCAGCCTCGCAATTCCGGCATATCCAGAACCGTCAGGGAAATTCCCCGGCTTTTCATGTCTTCGATAGCCCCGCCCGATATACCATTTCGCACGGAAAAAATAGGAATCTTGAACGGGTTATCGGATCTTTATCTCGTTCGGGAGTTCCTTCTTTTCAAAAAAAAGACGTAAATTTTCAATCGTGGTTTTGGCAATTTCTTGCAAAGACTCACGGGTAAGAAACGCCTGGTGGCTCGTGATCAGCACGTTGGGAAAGGTGAGGAGCCGGGCAAGCATGTCGTCCTGAATCACCTCTCCGGAGTGATCTTCGAAAAAGTAACCGTCCTCCTCTTCGTATACGTCAAGTCCCGCCCCGCCGATACGGTTTTCCTTTAGCGCTTTGATCAAGGCCCGGGTGTCGATGAGGCCGCCGCGCCCCGTGTTGATAATGATGACGCCGCCCTTCATTGAGGCCAGCGCATCCTGCCCAATAATATGCTTGTTTTCCAGGGTGAGCGGGCAGTGAAGGCTGATAATATCGGAGCAACGCAAGAGATCTGCCATTTCGACATACCGCACTCCGTTGGCGGCGGCCCATTCGGTCTGCGGGTATGGGTCTGTGGCAATCACCTCCATGCCAAAACCCCGCAAAATCTCCGCTGTGATCCTTCCGATCTGGCCCGTACCGATGATGCCCGCCGTTCTGCCGTGAAGGACGGCGCCTTCAAGCCCTACAAGCGAAAAATTACCGTCCCTGATTCGAGAGTACGCTTTGTGGGTCTTGCGGTTCAGCGTCAAAAGAAGTGAAACGGCATACTCCGCAACGGCGTGGGGCGAGTAGGCGGGTACCCGTACGGCCGGAATTTTGCCTTTTATTGCCTCAAGGTCAACGTTATTGTATCCGGCGGAACGGAGGGCAATCACTTTGATCCCCTGACGATGTAGGATTTCCGCGGCAGCCGCGTCTACTGTGTCGTTCACAAAAATACACACCCCGTCAAAGCCCGCGGCAAGAGCGGCAGTATCCGCCGTAAGTCTTACCTGAAGGAACTTTACATTCAAGTTACACGACGGTTCCTGCAACATCGGATCAAAATAGATTCTGTCGTAGGGTTTTGTGTCAAAAAAAGCAATTTTTACCTTGTCCACGATTTTATTCCTCCCATAAATTAATCCGGTAAATCCCCAGCTTGCCCGCCGAACTATCCTTGATCGTAGGCAGGGATTTCCCGCCGAATCCGCACC
>JAITBO010000266.1 GCA_031283505.1 Treponema sp.
GGGTCAAAGTCTTTAGACAATGCCGTGTTTTGGCACGGCAACGGGGTGTTTTTGCCGGTATAGAGGGAAAGGGGCAAACCTACCGGTTTGTCTCCGTAAAAAAGCGGGATTCTAGCTGCCAGATACCTAACACGCTTTTTAAGGGGGGGGGGGGGGGGTAAACGTAAAAACGCCGTCCGCGGCGGCCGGTTGTGCCGGAAGCATGGAACTATGGTAGTATTTTCGGATACTTTGCGCAAGTACTTGCCGGGGGTTCATGTGAAAGCCCACGGTACCGGCGGCTTTCCTGAAAAACGCCATAACGCGGTTTGCTCTGTTTCCCTCATTGACTATTCTTTCATTTTTCTCTAATGTCTTAGTATAAGAGCTTTTCCCATAACCAGCCGGGCTTGGGAAAGGGCTCGTAAAACAATCTTTATGGAGGTTTTCATGAAAGTAGCTATTAACGGCTTTGGCCGTATTGGCCGTCTGGTATTTCAGGCCCTTGTTGATCAGGGTTTACTGGGAAAAGATAAGATAGATGTGGTAGCGGTGGTGGATATTTCCACGGACGCGAAATATTTTGCTTATCAGCTTAAATACGACTCTACCCAGGGCCGGATGAAAGCGGACATCGGTACCGACGGCGAGGATGTCCTGGTGGTAAACGGCCACAAAATCAAGTGCCTGAACGGTAAATCCGTATCCGGCATCTCGGAACTACCCTGGAAGAGCCTGGGGATCGACTATATTATCGAGTCCACCGGCCTCTATACCACCGAAAAGGCCTACGGCCATATCGAAGCGGGGGCTAAAAAGGTTATCATTTCCGCTCCGGCCAAATCCGCCGACGAGTCAAAGCCCATCAAGATGTTCGTCATGGGGGTTAATAATGATGAATACGATCCTTCCAAGCACCATGTCCTTTCCAACGCAAGCTGTACCACAAACTGCCTTGCCCCGCTGGTGCATGTCATTCTGAAAGAGGGCATCGGTATTGAGACCGGCCTTATGACCACTATCCACTCCTATACGGCCACCCAGAAGACCGTGGACGGGGTTTCCTCCAAGGACTGGCGGGGCGGCCGGGCGGCGGCGGTTAACGTCATTCCCTCCACTACCGGCGCGGCCAAGGCGGTTGGGGAAGTGCTTCCTTCCACCAAGGGCAGGCTTACCGGTATGTCCTTCCGGGTACCCACCCCCACAGGCTCCGTGGTGGACCTGACCTTCAGGAGCGTGAAGGACACGTCTATTCAGGAAATCGACGCCGCCCTCAAGAAAGCCGCAAACTCCTACCTGAAGGGTATTTTGGCGGTCAGTGACGAGGAAATTGTTTCCAGCGACATCATTCACAATACGAATACCTCGATTTACGACAGCCTTGCCACGCTGCAGAACAATCTCCCCGGGGAGAAGCGGTTTTTCAAGGTAGTTTCCTGGTACGATAACGAGTGGGGTTATTCCAACAAGGTAGTAGACCTTCTAAAGTATATCGACAGCAAGAAATAAGCGGCTGTTTTTAAGAAAAAACAGGCTCCGTCCCACAGGGCCGGGGCCTTTTTTATGGAACTGACAATGAAAGGAAGCGGTAACCACAGGGGGCGCGGAGCTTGCGTAGAGGACACAGAGAAAGAAGCGGGGGGGATTATCCTATTTTTGCCTTCTTTGTCCTGCGTACTCCGCGTTTTTTTTGTGTCCCCGTGAGTACGTTTTCCCCGGTTAAAAATTTTAATTTGGAGGCAATGATATGATAAAAACCGTAAAAGACGTGGATCTAAAAGGCAAGCGGGTGATCATGCGGGTGGACTTTAATGTGCCCATGAAAGACGGGGTGGTACAGGACGATACCCGCGTCACCGCGGCTATCCCCACCATTAAGTACATCCTGGATCAAGGGGTTAAGACCCTGACGTTGATGTCGCACCTGGGGGACCCTTCCAAGGACGCTAAAAAGGCCAAAGAAAAGGCTGAAAAAGACGGCAAGACCTTTGATGAGGCCGCTTATATTAAGGGTAAGCACAGGATAGCTCCGGTGGCTGCTTATTTGGAAAAGAAGTTGGGTAAAACGGTTGTTTTTGCCGGTGAAGATTCGGACTATGGTAAGAAGGCTTTCATCGACGGACAGCCTGCCGGTACGGTGATCATGCTGGAAAATATCCGGTTCCACAAGGAAGAAACCTCAAAGGAAGCGGCGGATCGGGATACGCTGGCCAAGGAGCTGGCATCCTACGGGGATATTTTTGTGAACGATGCTTTTGGAACCGCCCACCGGGATCACGCTTCCACCGCGTCCATTGCCAAGTTCGCCCCGGTTTCGGTGGCGGGTTTCCTCATGGAAAAGGAAGTGAACTACCTGGAGCCCATTGTTACCAGCCCCCGGAAACCGCTGGCGGCCATCATCGGCGGCGCCAAAGTTTCCTCCAAGATTGCGGTTCTGGAAAGCCTTTTGAAGAACGCCTCCGCCCTGGTAATTGGCGGCGGCATGGCTTACACCTTTCTTAAAGCCCAGGGCCATAAGGTGGGCAAATCCTTGATTGAGGATGATCAACTGGATACTGCCAGGAAGATCCTGGAAACCGCACGGAAAACCGGCGCCGACATTGTCCTGCCGGTGGATCATCTGGCGGCCGAAACCTTTGACGCCGCTGCCAAGCCGGTGCTCGTGGACGGCGTAGATCTTCCGGACAATCTCATGGGCCTGGACGTTGGCCCTAAGACGATCGTTAAATACAAGGACGTGCTTGCCAAGGCCAAAACCATAGTCTGGAACGGCCCGGTCGGGGTCTTTGAGTTTGACGCCTTTGCCAAAGGCACCGAAGCGGTTGCTAAGCTGGTAGCGGAAGCCACCGGCAGGGGCGCTATCACCGTAGTAGGGGGCGGTGATTCCGTGGCGGCGGTAAACAAGTTCGGCCTGGCCGATAAAATGAGCCACGTTTCCACCGGAGGCGGCGCCTCATTAGAATTACTGGAAGGCAAGAAGCTTCCCGGCATCGAGGTATGCAGGGGCTAATGAAGGAATCAGCATATAAGGAGTATGATTATGAGCAGAAGTTATTACATTGCGGGAAATTGGAAGATGCACAAGACCAGAGCGGAGGCGGCGGAGCTTGCCAAGGCTTTAACGGCGCAGCTTAAGGATGGCAAACACAAGTATTTGGTGGCCCCGGCATTTACCAGCCTTGAAACCGTGGCAGCTATTGTGAAGGGTACCAATATCCGTTTAGGGGCTCAGAACATGGCGGCGGAAGAACAGGGCGCCCATACCGGGGAAGTCTCGGTGTTGCAGCTTAAGGACCTGGGGGTTGAGACGGTGATCCTGGGGCATAGCGAAAGGCGGCATAACTACAAGGAAGATGACGCCCTGATAAACAAGAAAGTAAAGCTGGCCCTGCAGCATGGCCTTGAGGTGATCCTCTGCGTGGGGGAACTCCTTTCGGAACGGGAAGCCGGCAAGGCGGAGGCCGTGTGTGAGACCCAGACCGTCAAGGGGCTTGAGGGCGTGGCCGCAAAGGATCTTTCCAATATCGTTATCGCCTATGAACCTGTGTGGGCTATCGGGACCGGCAAGACCGCCACTCCGGAGGACGCCGACGCTATCCATGCGTATATCCGGAAGATAGTGGGGAAACTCTACGGGGAAGCGGAAGCCCGGAAGATCCTTATCCAATACGGAGGATCAGTTAAGGCTGATAACGCCGTCCAGCTTATGGCAAAGGAAAACATCGACGGCGCATTAGTGGGAGGAGCCTCCCTCAAGGCGGACAGCTTCGTACCCATAGCAAAATTCAGCTGAACCTGTTATAATACAGCGTTATGATTCGACTAAAAAGGTTGAAAAAACTATTATATAGAAATACTGCGATCCTTCTCTTTTCTATAGCAGCCTTTTTAGTTTTGATCGTTTCAATTTACACAAGTATTCTGATTAATTCCCTCTCATCGTATCTGCGGGAAACCATAGAGGAACGGCTTAAGGCTACCAGCCGGGAAGCTTCCAAGTTAATCAGCCCGGAAGAATTGGCGGAACTTGCCGTTCCCGGGGATATGGAAAAACCCCTCTATGCCGAAGTCAAGCGGCGGCTTATCCGGTATGCGAACGAAGCCGATGTACTTTTTGTCTATTTTTACCGGATAACTGAGGATAATCTGATACAGGCAATTGTGGACAATGGCGAGACCGAAGATGCCTATTCCCTAGAGACCGAACTCATGGAGATAGAACCCATGGTTTGGCAGGCCTATAACGAGCGCATTGCGGTTACCACGCCATTGGGGAATTATTCTCCCGGTTTTAATGCGCTTCTTTCGGCATTTGCCCCCATAATTGACCGGGACGGAAATGCGGTTGGTCTTGTGGGAGTGGATATCCCCGATGAGCGGCTTTTAAGCACCTGGATTCACAGTATAACCCTCTCTGTCTTACTCCTGGTTTCCCTGGCGTTTCTTATCATTGCCGGATTTGTAAGCTTTTCTGTCTATAAAAAAAAGGAAAACGATCTTGCCAAACAGTTCAGGCAGCAGGCGCTTATGGCGGACTTGGCGCAGCATTTTATCTCAACCAAGGAGGATGCTTCCGCATTCATAAACGAAGCCCTCCGGATTACCGGCGAATTTTTGGGTGTTACCAGGATGCTGGTTGGGATTACCGAAATCGATTCGGCCGTAAACCACGCGGCCTATGTCTGGTGCGACGCCGATGAAATTGTCACCGTTTCCGACACCGCGGATCTCAACGATATTATAAACAGTTTTCCCCGGTGGCAGCCTGTGGACGGATCGGTTCCCATGATCTGCTGCAACAGTATTCATGAGGATCCCCTTTTCGAGGTCATGGAAAAAGTGAAGGTTAAATCCTTTATCATGGTTCCTCTCTATGTGGACGGTACATACTGGGCGGTGATGAGCGCTGAAGAGTGCCTAAAGGAGCGGGTTTGGAGCGAAAGTGATAAGCAGTTGGTCCACACTGTTTGCAGTGTTATTGCCGGGTCTGTCGGCCGGGACCGCCGGGAGCGGGAACGGGATACCGCCTTGGATCAGGCTGAACGGGACAGCAAGGCCAAGAGCGACTTTCTGGCAAACATGAGCCACGAGATCCGTACCCCCATGAACGCCATCATCGGCATGTCGGAACTGCTTCTCCGCAAAGAACTGCCGCAGGATGCCTACCGGGACGCTGAAAGCATTAAACAGGCCGGTTCCAGTCTCCTTTCCATCATAAATGATATTCTTGATTTTTCAAAAATCGAGTCCCGTAAAATGGACATTATCGAAACCGACTATATGTTCGGTTCCCTTATCAATGACTGCGTAAATATTACCGGGAGCCGTATCGGTGAAAAACATCTTGAGCTCATTGTCGATATTGATCCTTCTCTCCCCTGCGCCCTTTCGGGGGATATGGTCCGGCTCAGGCAGATATGCCTCAACCTCCTTTCCAACGCGGTCAAATATACCCGAAAGGGAACCATTACCTTTCGGGTAAGGGGTGAGGCCCGCAATGACGGGATTTTGCTCTTTTTCACCATCATCGACACCGGCATAGGCATCAAGAGTGAAGATATACCTAAGCTCTTTGAGAATTTCAACCAGATGGATACCCACAGAAACCGGAATGTCGAGGGAACGGGCCTGGGCCTTGCCATTACCCGCAACCTTTGCCGGCTCATGGGCGGAGACGTTACGGTGGAAAGCGAATACGGCAGGGGAAGCGCCTTTACCGCCTGTATTCCCCAGCGGGTCGTTGATTCCCGGTCCCTGGGTTCCGTAGAAACAAAACCGCTCCTCCGGGAAGGTAAAAAACAGGCGGACGTTAAATTCACCGCCCCCGGTGTCCGTGTCCTCGCGGTGGACGACATTGAAACAAACCTGACCGTACTTTCGGGACTCCTCGCCCCCTACCGGATGCGGCTTACCCTCTGTACATCGGGAGAGGAGGCGGTCGAGCTGGTAAAAAACGGGTCCTTTGATTTTGTACTGATGGATCACATGATGCCCGGCATGGACGGTGTTGAAGCTACGGCGCGTATCCGCGCGTGGGAAGAATCCCCGCGGGCGGAAAACCCTGTCCCAAATTTCGGCGAAGACGGAACGCAAAAGAATCCGCGCAGGGGCATTCCGATTATCGCCCTGACGGCAAACGCCGTTTCCGGTATGCGGGAAATGTTCCTGGAACAGGGATTTGACGACTTTCTCTCAAAGCCCATTGAGATCGTTAAACTGGATGAACTCATCGCCGCATGGACGCCCGCCGAAAAGAAGTTCCCGGTAGAGAAGGAAAACGGGGAACAGAGAACCGCCGACAGGGAAAGCGAAGCCCAACCCGGCATTCCCGGCGTGGACACAGTAAAAGGCATTGCCATGACCGGCGGCACGGAAGCGGGATACCGAAAGGTGCTGGCGCAGTTTTACAAAGACGCTGTTGCGCGGCTGCCGCTGTTCAAAGATTTTCTTGGTGAAATTAATCCCGCCGGGAATGACAAGTTTTCCGAAGGAAAACCTGATCGGAAAGATTCCGCAGGGAATATTTCCGCCTTTACCGCCCAGGCCCACGCCATAAAAAGCGCCGCCGCAACCATAGGCGCGGCGGAAGTATCGGCGGAGGCGGCGGCCCTGGAAGCCGCGGGAAAAGGCGCGTTGGCAGGCAACGCAACGGACATAGCGGCCATAAAGGAAGAACTGCCGCAGTTTTACAAAGACCTCGCACAACTCGTCGAAGGGATAGGTGCCGTTTTGGAAGAAAAACGCGGGCCGCAAGAACCTTCCCCGTACCCCGCTCTTCAATCTTCGCTCTCCGCTCTGAAATCCGCGCTAGAGGCAAAAAACATGAAGGAGATTGACAAGCTGTTTGAGGAGATAGAACAACTGCCTTTGGACGCGGAAGCGCGGGAGCAGATAGATGCCGTTTCAGACAAGGTGCTGATGGGGGAGTACGCAGCGGCGGCTGAGGCTATTAACATAATAATTGACACAAAGAGAAATTGAATCATGGAAAAGAATTACGGCAAGATTGTTTTGGTTGACGACAATCCTTCAAACCTGAGAGCGGGAAAAAATGTGCTGTCGGAAAAATACGAGGTCTATACCGCCCCTTCGGCGGCAAAGATGTTCGAGCTTCTGGAGGACATTGAACCTGCCCTCATCCTTCTGGACATCGATATGCCGGAGATGAACGGCTATGAGGCGATCAAAATCCTCAAGTCAAAAGATGAAACCAGGCATATTCCGGTGATCTTCCTCACCGCAAAAACCGATACGGAAAATGAACTTGAGGGCCTGGACTTGGGAGCCATCGACTATATTACCAAACCCTTTATGCCGCCCCTGCTTCTCAAGCGTATCGAGGTGCCTCTTTTGGTGGAGACCCAGACAAAAACCCTGGAAGCCCAGCAAAGGGAATTAAAAAATTTTAACGACCATCTGCACAAGATGGTGGATGAGAAAAC
>JAITBO010000320.1 GCA_031283505.1 Treponema sp.
ACCGTAGTGTACAGCGAAGCGCAAGGGATAGAAGCGGTATCCTTTTGCCCGGTGACAGGATGACGGGCAAAAGATACAAGCGGATAGCCCGGTCCGGCCCGAAGGGCCGGATGCGCCCAAAAAATCGAGCAGGCGGATTGGATAAGGACGGTAGGATGAAAGATCTGATATTGAGGGAAACGACAGACGCCGGTATCTCCGACGCCGGGCTTGCGGCGGCGATTGAGGAATCGGCGGCGGATTGCCGGGGCGTGAGAAGGCTTTTGCTTATCGTGCCGGATTTTACGCGCTGCCATTCAAACGGCGGGCGTATCGCGAATCTCTATTATCACCTGTTTAAAGATAGGTGCCAGGTTGATCTGCTTGTGGCGCTGGGCACCCACGCGGCCATGACGCCGGAGGAATGCGGGGCGATGTACGGCGACATTCCCTATGAACGCTTTATCATGCACAACTGGCGGACCGGTATCAAAAAACTCGGCGTGGTGCCGGGCGAGTTTGTCGCCGCTGTGAGCGAAGGGCTTGTGAACACGCCGGTTGACGTGGAAGTAAACGCGAAACTGTGGGACGGCTACGATCTCGTACTCTCGATTGGTCAGGTCGTGCCTCACGAAGTTGTCGGCATGGCCAATCACTCGAAAAACATTTTTGTCGGCTGCGGCGGCTCGTCGATGATCAACTCGTCCCATATACTGGGCGCCTTCTACGGCATGGAACGCATAATGGGCCGCGATCACTCGCCGGTACGCAAGGTGTTTGACTATGCCGCCGAACGTTATCTGAAAGATCTGCCGCTTCACTATGTACTTACCGTTACCACCGCGCCCGGCGGCAAAATTCACACTCACGGCCTCTACATCGGGAAGGATCGCGCGTGCTTTGAACAGGCCGTGTCCCACGCCCAAAAGACGAACTTTACCTTTGTTGACGCGCCGCTTAAAAAGGTGCTTGTGTTTCTCGACGGCGGCGAGTTTAAAAGTACCTGGCTTGGCAACAAGAGCATCTACCGGACGCGCATGGCGATTGCCGACGGAGGCGAGCTTATCGTGCTGGCCCCGGGCGTGGACAGGTTCGGCGAGGACGCCGCGATTGACGGCCTTATCCGCAAGTACGGGTACGCCGGGCGGGAGGCCATTATCAGGCGATGCGCGGAAAACGGGGATCTTCAGGACAACCTTTCCGCGGCCGCGCACCTGATCCACGGCTCGAGCGCCGGCCGCTTTTCGGTAACGTACTGCACCCGGCTGCTTACTAGGGCGGAAATTGAGGGCGTACACTTCAACTACTGCCCCTGCGATGAGGCGGCGGCGCGGTACGACCCCGGCAAGCTTGCCCAGGGCTTTAACACGCTTCCTTCCGGCGAGGAAATTTACTACATTCCCAACCCCGCCCTTGGTCTGTGGGTGGACAGGAGCAGGTTCAGCGGGTAAACGCGCTATTTAGCAGTATGAATGCCTGGCTCCAATATGTAACTATTTACACATTGACGTTACACGCTGATAATCAGTATGCTTCACAATAGCCGCGAGAAAGCATTGTGTTTAGCAATATTCTTTTCCCGGCACACTAACAGCATCAATAAAAGAACCCCCCACTGTTTATTGTTGCCCATTACCAAGAGGTATATATGGCAACAAGAAATGAGTTCCTGCGGTCCCGTCCCGCACAGCGGACACGGAATATTTTATTTGACCTGTCAAATCTCATTATTCCCGTCCTCATCGTGGTCATTGGCATTGCCGTCTTTGCCCAGACCTTCGCCCATTTAGTCGGTTATAATCCCGCTTATACCGACAATCCTATCCTGGTAACAAAGGACAAATTCCTTTTCCTCAAGCCGGGGTATCCCTTCTATAATCCCTTCCTCATCTTCCTCAACATCTCAAGCAAGCCTTTTGACAAGACCATTAACGCCGTTCTGTTCCAGTCCTTTTTCCCCCTGATCGTTTCGGCGGGTCTGGCGGGTCTGGCGGTCCTGGTGTTCTTTGTCGTCAGCGCCATCCGGGGATACGGAATGAACAAGGGAGATAACCTCTACGGCTCCGCCCGATGGGGGACAGAGCGGGACTTAAAAAAATTCGGCCTTACCCAAAGGACCGGGATAGTCCTTGCCGAATTCCAGAAGGCGGAACTGGCGGCAAAAGTTAATCCAAAAAACGCTTCCGTTTCGCTTGTTCTCAAAAAGGCGGCCCCCCTGGTCTGCCATTCGGGAGGGACCAATACCCTGATGATAGCCCCGACCCGGAGCGGGAAAGGGGTGGGAAGCATTATCCCCACCTGTCTTAATGTCCCCGGTTCCATGATCATCTTCGACCCTAAAGGCGAACTCTTTTTTACCACCGCGGGCTTCCGCCGGAAGTTTTCCCGGATACTGAAATTCTCCCCCATCTCCCGCGACACGGTTTGTTTTAACCCCATGGCCGAGGTGGAGCTTACCGAACAAGCCTTCGCCGACATCGGACTTATCCTGGGGAATATGTTTGAGGAACCCAAGGGCGGGAACGACGGGGCGGCGAACTTCTTTGACAACATGGCGCAAGATTTACTCACGGGCCTTGTCTTTCATGTCCTTTCAAGCGGGATATATCCGAAAGAACAGCAAAACTTAAACGGCGTATTAGGGATACTCTCCCAGGCCGCCGCCCGGAATACCGACGCGGACGGGAAAGAGACCGGTGCCGGGGACGCCCTGCTCCATGAAATGATGGAGTGCAAGCACTACGACCGGGACAACAAGGAAAGCGAGTATATTCATAAAATCATTTCCAACGCGGCGGCCCGGTGTTTAGGCCAGCATACCAAAGTACGCTCGGACACCTTTACCACCGTGTTTTCCAAAATGCGCTTATTTGAAGACCCCAATATCGCCTATGTAACCGGACACTCGGACTTTAAGCTCCAGGACTTTTATGACAGCGAAGCCCCCATAACCCTGTACCTTACCGTGCCGTTCTCCGATATTACCCGGATAGCTCCGGTGTTCAAACTCCTCATCAATTTTATTCTCAATAAGTTTTCGCGGGGAGAAGCGACCTACGGGGAACTCAAACTGAAAAACCGCATCCTTTTCCTGCTGGACGAATTCCCGGTGTTGGGGGTCTTCCCCTTCCTGTCAAAAACATTGGGCATATTAGCAGGCTACGGGATTAACTTTTACATTGTGGTCCAGGCCCTCAATCAGATTGTGGACCTTTACGGACAGCACCACACCTTCCTTGACAACTGCAAAACCGTGGTGGTGTACGCTCCCGGCAAAATCGAGGACGCCAAGGCGTTTACCGAGATTATCGGGAAGGAATCGGTGGTCAAGGAATCCCTGTCCACCTCCGGTTCCCGGTACGCGGTGGCCCTCAATAACTTGAACGCCTCTAGCCAGGAAGTGGCCCGTGATTTGATGAACCCCGATGAGTTAATGAAGCTGCCGCCCACCGAGGCCCTTATCCTAAACCAGGGTATGCCGCCTTATATCGCCAAGAAGGTGGTGTACTACCAGGACAAACGCTTCCGGGATAAAGCCTATTCCCGCCAGCGGTTGAGGCGGTATGCCCGTATCGGCTGTATCCCCAGACCCTTTATCAAGGCGGACACCGAACTGGTTACCGGGTTTCCCCCGCCGGCCACCAGGGCGGAACTCGAACTGGAGCTTTCCGGCCTTCCCTCCGCGGAGAATGTCCATGAAATACCGGGAAAAGCGGAACAAGCGAAGGCCGGGCGTGAAAAAACACCGGAGCCGGAAGAGACGGCGCCGCTTGAAGAAGATCGGTCATTTAACCCCTGCGATTTTATTGAAAGCTATGAGTCCATCGAGGACTGCGCCGCCCCCGACCAGCGGGAACTGCGGGAAACCGAGCCGCCCCCGATAGTCATACCGGTAACAAGCGCCATGTTCTCTGGAGGAGGGGCCTCCCGTGAGTGACGCCTTTAACACCATCAAGAAAGTGAGCCTCCCCATCCCCCTGATAGAAAAGATGAAAGCCAATGCCGCCCTGTGCGGGGATCGCTATTTCAAGCCCCATGCCCTGGTAGACTTGGTGATGAACCGTATTAGGGAATTTGACGCCGCCGCCGTCCATGTTTCCGGTCCGGGTGAGTTCAGGGAATTTCTTGCCACCGCCTATTCCAGCGAGACCGAAAGCATGGTGTTCTGTTTCAAGC
>JAITBO010000182.1 GCA_031283505.1 Treponema sp.
CAGAAAGTATTTTGGAGTATCATAGCATACAATATCAGGGTAATGACCAGTAGTGTACTAAAAGCAATAGCATAATAATAGAGAGGCAGTGATTTGTTATGAGCAAGAGGGGGAAGTATTTTTAAAGAATGGCGCAACACATGAGAAACAGGAATAAAATCCCCGTTACAATAAGAAACAAGTATAAGTTAACTTTGATGTTGTTTACTGTAGGTCGTCAAGGAAAAACCCAAACAAAAATCATGCTTTTTTAATACTTTATAGACAGACTCTAAGTAAACGCACATGGGAACTTGTCCGCAGAACAGGTATCGTTATCTGTTCTGCGGGTTACGGGAGGCTGTTACAATCCCAGCAAATACTGATTCAGGACGTTCTCAAGCCGCTCCTGCTTACCGCTCGTGATGCCGAAGGTGCCGTAATCGCCGCCTATCTTCGCCAGGTCTTCCAGCGTGAGTTCTCCCTTCTCGAATTTGGCGCCGTTGCCGGAGTCGTAGGAGGCGTAGCGGTTCTTCACAAAGTCAGCGATCTTTCCGCCGGTGATGAGCCTGTGGGCGGCTTCAAGGCCCGCCGCAAAGGTGTCCATGCCGCCTATGTGGGCTTCAAAGAGATCGGCGGGGTCCACCGAATTGCGGCGGATCTTGGCGTCGAAGTTGAGGCCCCCGGTGGTAAAGCCGCCGGCTCTCAGAATGGCGTACATGGCCAGGGTGGTTTCGTAGTAGCTGTTGGGGAACTGATCCGTGTCCCATCCGTTCCGGGAGTCGCCGCGGTTGGCGTCCACAGAACCGAAAAGTCCGGCGGCGGCGGCGGTTTCCAGTTCGTGACAGAAGTCATGGCCGGCAAGTTCGGCGTGGTTGGCTTCGATGTTCAGGCGGAAGTCCTTGTCCAGACCGTAGTAGCGCAGAAAGCCGATGACGGTTTCCGTGTCGTAGTCGTATTGGTGTTTGGTGGGTTCCATGGGCTTGGGTTCGATATAGAAAGCCCCTTTAAAGCCCTGGGCACGGGCGTAATCCCTGGCGGCGGCGAGGAATTTGGCCAGATGATCTTTTTCCCGTTTGAGGTCGGTATTGAGAAGGCTCATGTAGCCTTCCCGGCCTCCCCAAAAGGTATAGCCCTGTCCGCCCAGTTCTATCGTGGCGTCAATGGCGGCTTTAACCTGATTGGCTGCCAGTGCGAGGATGGCGAATTCCGGGTTGGTGGCCGCGCCGTTCATGAACCGCGGATGGGTAAAGAGGTTAGCGGTACCCCAAAGGAGATTGATCCCCGCAGCCTGCTGACGTTCCTTGGCCTTGGCGGTCATGGTCCGCAGGTTTTTCTCGCTTTCCGCAGGGGTGGCGCCTTCTGGGGCCATGTCCCGGTCGTGGAAAGCGTAGAATTCGGCGCCCAGCTTGGTGATGAACTCAAACGCCGCGTCCAGCTTGTGTTCCGCCGCTTCCATGGGACTTTTGGCGTCTGCAATCCAGGGATGGGGATGGGTAGCGGCCCCGAAGGGGTCCGTACCATCGGCGCAGAAACTGTGCCAGTAGGCTATGGCAAAGCGAAGGTGATCCTTCATCTTCTTGCCGCCCACCAGTTTTTCCGCGTCATAATACTTGAACGCTAAGGGATTGTCGCTTTTGGGACCTTCGTACTTGATCCTTCCGATACCGGGGAAGTATTCTTTGCTTCCCACAAAATAATCCGCCATTTTTGTTACCTCCAACGATTGGTTATGACCCTTGACAGGCCATTTGTATTGATGGGACCGCTTTAAACGGGCCTATTTTCAGGGAAATTTGTCCATAATGTGTCTGCATTATGGACAAACGCTATTTATAGAGAGGACTTAATGCCTCAAGATACCGTGAATAATCGGCGTAAGCCTTGTCATAGGCCGCCGCCGATGCAGGATCGGGGTTGACCGTGATCCCTCCCTCAAGGGCTACGTGGGCGTCCACCAGGGATTCTATCGAAGCGCCGGACTCAAGGACCCACAGCGCCTGTATAGCTCCGCCCATGGCGGCAGCTTCTTCGCTTGACGGGACGCGCACCGGCAGATTCATCACGTTGGCGGCTATGCTCTGCCACAGAGGACTTTTTGCGCCGCCGCCGGTCAGCCGGATCTCTTTGGCCTTGTAACCCAACTCGTTGAAGCCTTCAAGCCCTATACGCATCCCGAATATCGCCGCTTCCAGGGCGGCCCGGGCCAAATTTTCCCGCTTGAAGTTGGCACTGGTGGCTCCGTTGAGGCTGGCCCTGCCATTGGGAAGGTTCGGGGTGCGCTCTCCGTTGAAGAAGGGGAGGATCACCAGGCCGTCGGCGCCTATGGGGGCCTTGGCCGCTTCGCCGTCGAACTCCTTGACACCCAGACCCAAAAGGGCCCGGAATTCTTCGCTTGCAACAGTACAATTCATGGTACAGAGCAGGGGCAGCCAGCCGTTGGTAGAAGAACAGAAGGCCGCGAGGTTCCCTTTGGGGTCCACTACCGGCTTGTCGGAAAAACCGAAAAGAGTCCCCGATGTCCCAAGGCTCATGGTGAGGGAGCCGTCCCGAACCGTGCCGGTACCTATGGCGCTCATCATGTTGTCCCCGCCTCCTGCCGCCACTACCGCACCCTGGGGAATACCGAACTGCCGGGCCGCCGCTACGGATACTCTTCCGGCGCTTTGGTCCGAAGAAATGAGTTTTGGCAGATAGCTGATGACCGCCGGGTCTATGAGATTTGCGATTTTGGCGGACCATTCCCGTTTTCGGACATCCATAAGGGCGGTACCCGAAGCGTCGCCGTATTCGGCGGTATATTCCCCGGTAAGGAGGAAATTGATGTAATCGTGAGGGAGGAGGATGTGCCTGAGTTTGGCAAAGGCTTCCGGTTTGTGGTTCTTGAGCCATTGTACTTTGGGGGCAGTGTAGCCCGGCCTCATGGGAAGCCCCGTTTCGGCTATAAGTTTGTCCTCTCCTCCCGCTACGGCGGTGATTTGGGTACATTCGGCAGCGGTGGATGTGTCGCACCAGAGCTTTACGTTGTAAAGCGGCTTGCCGGCCTCGTCCAGGGGGACCAGACTGTGCTGGTGTCCGGACACCCCTATCCCGGTGATGGTCTCCCGGATACCGGCGGGAATTTTATCAAAACAGTCTTTCAGGGCCGCGTCGTACCATTCGGCCTTTTGTTCCCGGGTACCGTCATTTTCGGCTATCATGTCTACCGGCATCTGGGCGCGGGCGATGACCGATTTTTTTTCATAATCGTAGACAACGACTTTACAACTTTGGGTTCCCAAATCAATTCCGCATACAGTTTTCATAGCTCTCTCCTCAACGAAATAGCCTTTCCCGCCCTTCCGTATCCGGCGGCACGGCAGAGCCATAGGTACAAACCTTCAATACAGTCACTATACAGGCGGTTCGGACCTTTCATCCATGCGTGATATTGACGAAACATATCCATTATTGATATTCTGTTTCATGCGGATCAAAGACGCTGTATATGTCTATAAACTTGTGGGAGGAAATAAGCTCTCCTGGCATGGCCGTTATCATACCCACGATCCGGGGGATTACGAAGTTCATTTCTTCATCGAAGGCAGCGGCGCTTTTCTTCTGAACCGTTCCACCTATACCATCACGGGGAACCAGCTTTTTTTGACCAAACCCCGGGAATTCCACTCCATACTCCCCGATGCGGTGCGGCGGCCCATCAGTTATTATGCGGTCCTTTTCGAGCCGGACCCGGAGATCGAAAGGGAACTCCTGGCCCTCATCTCAGGTCCCCGGAATCACCGGGGAGTTCCGGTGGAAAGGCGGGACCGGTTTTTGATGGAGGAGGTTCACCGCCTGGCGGGGGATAAGGCTGGGGAGAACGGCAGGGCGGCGGAATATCTATTACTGAGCTTGTTGTACAGGTGGTTCGGGGGAGAAGGGAGGCCGGGTTCTCCGCCGTCCCGGAACAATAAAAATGAATACGTGGAACGGGCGCTGGGAACCATGGAACAGTCGGTACAGGAAAAATTCAATGTCGGGGAACTTGCGGACCGCCTGGGGCTGTCGGAAGAGCATTTTATCAGGCTTTTTCATAAAAAACTGGGGATTTCGCCGTTTCAATACTTTACCAGGCTCAAAATAGAAGCCGCATCTTCTTTTTTGGTGGATACAAACCTTAAAGTCCAGGATGTGGCGGATCACTTTGGGTTCGAGAATCCTTTTCATTTTTCCCGGACATTCAAAAAATGCACCGGGCTTTCACCCCTGGAATATCGCCGTACCTTTAGCCGAGCCGCCGTTCCAAGTCCCCTTTTATGAGACCGGTGTTATAGGCGTAAACCGCTATCTGGGTCCGGTTTTTTAACCCGGTTTTTTCCAGGATCGAGGTGATATAGTTACGGACCGTTCCCTCCTTGAGGGCGAGGTATTTGCCGATTTCTTTATTGGAAAGCCCTTTGGTTATGTAGACAACTATCTGCAATTCCTGCTTAGAAAGATTGGGGTACGAGGAGAAGGACATCTCCATCGGTGTTGAAAAAAAAGAGGCCTTCGGAGTGTTCCGGCTGACATTCGGGAACATCCTGAAGGCCTTGGCGGCTATTTCCGGGGTCATAAGGCAGCCTTCGTTATAAACGGTTTTTATCCCCGCGATAATTTTTTCCTGGCGGGTATTTTTCAGCAGATAACCTGACGCCCCGTAACTGATGGCCTTGAGAACCCTGAGGTTTTCATGGAATGAGGCTGTGAGGATGATTATTCTTGTTTTGGATGACCGGTGCATAAGAACCGGGATAATTTCCACGCCGTTTACTATGCCGTCTACCATGGGAAGGGTTTCGTCAAGGAGGACTATATCCGGTTTCAGGCGGGGTACTATCTTGAGCGCGTCATATCCGTCCCGTCCCTGACCTACTACAGAAATATCGAATTGTGAGTCTACAATTTTTTGTATTGTGTATCGTTCAGAATCTTTCCCGCTGATAATAACAATACGTATCATGTTAGCATTCTCCTTGTAACACTAAACTTTTTTTCGCTCACCAATATGATTATTTTAGTAATAAATTAGAATATTTGCAAGTTTTTTATTCATACTATGACAAATGTCATCATCTGGCAGGAATTTTTTGTCTCTAATAGTTTGAGACATCCTCGTTTGTATTCATTGGATTTAACCTCAAAAATTCGTGTGGTTAGTGGAGCTTGTTCCGAAACTAACCGAGTTTTGGAACAAGCTCATCAGTGTTTTATATTATTCTTCCTGCATAACATGACTTATTAAAGAATGATAAAATGACGCCTACTTGACAAAATAATTTCCTATTTGCTATAGTCTTAGTAAAACGATATAAATAATAAGAGGTTTATGTTGGCAAAGGATATCAAACAGATAGCCATCTACGGAAAAGGAGGTATAGGCAAGTCCACGACTACCTCAAACCTCAGCGCGGCCCTTTCCGAACTGGGCCTCAAGGTGATGCAATTCGGTTGTGACCCGAAAAGCGATTCTACCAATACCCTGAGGGACGGCAGATTCATCCCCACCGTACTGGACACCCTGCGGGAAAAGTCGACGGTCAAGGCGTCGGAGGTGATCTTTCAGGGGTTTAACGGCATCTATTGCGTGGAAGCCGGCGGGCCCCAGCCGGGGGTCGGCTGTGCGGGCCGGGGTATTATAACGGCGGTTGAACTGTTCAAGCAGCAGAAGGTTTTTGAGGACCTGGGGCTTGATGTGGTAATCTACGATGTTCTGGGGGACGTGGTCTGCGGAGGTTTTGCCGTGCCCATACGGGAAGGTATAGCCCGGCACGTTTTTACCGTGTCGTCCTCGGATTTTATGTCGATATACGCCTCGAACAATCTCTTTAAGGGGATAAGCAAGTATTCCAATTCAGGGGGCGCCCTCCTGGGAGGAGTGATCGCCAATTCTATGGGGCCGCCCTATTCCCGGGATATCATCGACGATTTTGCTAAAAGGACTTCCACCCAGGTGATCGAGTATATACCCCGGTCCATAACGGTCACCCAGAGCGAACTTCAGGGGAAAACCACCATCGAGGCGGCTCCCGATTCCGCCCAGGCGGAGGTGTACCGGTCCCTGGCGCAG
>JAITBO010000189.1 GCA_031283505.1 Treponema sp.
CCTACATAGTCCTCTTTCAGATGTTTACCCCCGGTAACCGGAAGGGGAATGTCCCCGTCCTCGTCCATGATGACCACCGGAGCAATGGCGGTAAAACCGTGATCTTTGGCTACCTGATAGTGAACGGCGGTACTGGTACGTCTCCCTCCATAAGCTGTATTACACTCAACAATGGTGCCGTTTACGGACTGCACCAGGTCTTTTATCAAAGCAGGCCGGAGATAATTACTGTTGGGCGGTTCGCCGGTAGAGATTTTTACCGCTACTTTGCCGGAGCTAATGCTTGCACTATCCGGCCCTTGCCCAAGGGCTTCATACACGGCCATAAGTCCCGCCGGGCTGATGTCGCTGGTAAAGTAAACCGTTACGGGACCGGCCTGTCCCGGCTCGATGGGTTCGGGGCTGACTGCCGGGTTTTGTATAACCGTCTGTGCTGCTGTCCTTCCCGCGCAAGCGGTAAAGGATACCGTAACGGAAAGCGAAAGTCCCACCGCTGCCATTAGAAAAAATTGTTTGTTGTTCATGTTATGCTCCTTATTATATGGCTCCAACCACTTTATGCGGCTGGTACAGCTCTTCCAGATACTTGATTTCTTCCGCGCTTAAGGCCACATCCAACGAGTTAACGCAGTCCCTGACGTAATCAAGTTTTGTTCCGCCGATAATAGGGGCGGCCACATAGGATTTGGACAATAACCACGCAAGGGCTATCTGTGACATGGTAACCCCATGTTTATCGGCAAGTTCTGCCACCCTTTTGGCAATGGGCTTGTCGATATCCGCACTTGACAGATATTTAGATTTATAAGCATGGTCGGTTTCACTCCGTTTACTGGCAATGGACCAATCACGGGATAGACGGCCAGAAGCCAGAGGAGAATAGGGAGTGCAAGATACCTTCTGGTCAATGCAGAACGGAATCATCTCCCGCTCCTCCTCCCGGTATATGAGATTATAGTGGTTCTGCATGGAAATAAATTTTGTCCGGTTATACTTCTCCGCCGTATACTGGGCTTTCTGAAACTGCCATGCGTACATAGCCGAAGCCCCAATATAGCGGACCTTCCCGCTTTTAACCAGGTCATGTAGGGCGGACATGGTTTCCTCTATGGGGGTGTTGTAATCCCAGCGGTGGATTATATAGAGGTCAATATAGTCCAGCCCCAGACGTTTTAAACTCTGTTCAGCCTCGAACATGATTTCCTTGCGGGAAAGACCGCCACCGTTGGGCACTGTCTTTCTATTGTCTCCTTCGCCCTCCATCCTCATCGGAATAAAGACCTTTGTGGCAATGACAATTTTTTCGCGGGGCAGTTCTTTAACGGCTTCTCCCAGGTATTCCTCGCTTGTGCCGTAGGAATAACAATTTGCCGTGTCGAAAAAATTGATGCCCAAATCATACGCGCCGAGTATCGCCTCTTTACTTTCCCCTTTTCCGGTAACCCAACTATGAAAGCCGGTTTTTACATCGCCGAAGCCCATACAGCCCAGGCAGATTTTTGACACATCCAATCCCGAATTGCCAAGTTTTACATACCGCATTACTCCCTCCTGTAATTCGACCAGTTTATACGCCCTGTCATGTTCTCTTTTATCTTGCCATTCCAAGTTTACGAAGCCATGCGGTTACGTCCCTGTTCGGCGCTGTTACCCTCGTGTTATCCTTGGGATTGGTGTCATACGCGCTGACGGAAAGTCCCTCGCCGAGAACAACCCCCGGACATAGTTTTTGTATGTCCTCAAGGCTTCTTCCAAAACGGCTGCCTCCGTGGGTAATAAGGGGATAGAGCGTTTTCCCCGAAAAATCGTAGGCTTCAAGGAAGGTAAAAACCCCCATCGGCAGGGTTCCCCACCAGTTTGGGTAGCATAGGAAAACCGTATTGTATTGCGCCATGTTGGCAACACCGCCGGAAAGGGCGGGGCGGGCGTTATTGTTCTGTTCCTCTCTGGCTACCGCGATACATTCGTTGTAGGTATCGGGATAGGCTTTCACTGTCTTTATCTCGAACAGATCCCCGCCGACTGTCTCCGCTATTTACCCGGCAAGTACCCTGGCGTTTCCGCTCCACGAAAAATAGGCCACCAAAATTCTATTGTTTTGATTTTGCGCGTTCAGTTCCACATTTACCCCCATACAAAATACGGTTAAGACAAAACACAATCCTTTTTTCATTGAACATTCCTCCTACTTGCCGTAATACTGTTTATCTGAAACTTTCTCCAGCCATTGCATCTGGCCGGGGCAGCCTGTCCCGGTTATTACAAAATGCGTCATGGCGCTATCCCCCGAAGAACCGTGCCAGTGTTTAACCCCCGGTGGACACCATACGACATCACCCGGATTGGCTATGATTTTTTCTTTGCCCCATTCCTGGGTCCAGCAAACGCCGGATAATACGACCATGTGCTGTCCCGCTGAATGAGTATGCCACGCCGTCCGTGCGCCCGGCTGGAAGGTTACATAAGCCCCGCTGAATGGGGCAACTCCATTTGGCGCGAACATGAATTGAACGTCCACATCTCCGGTAAAATTGGTTTCAGGGGCTTTGCTTACCGGCTGGGCTTCCCTGCGTATAAGAATCTGCGGATCGGTACTGGCGATTGTCTCTGCCGCCGTGGTATCCAATACACGGCTTAAAGCGTTTCGGGCGTTTTCGGCTTCCCTCTCTCCAACTTTTGTTTCCAGAATTGAAATTATATTTCTCATCTGTATTTCGGTTACGCCAACCCTGAGCGCGATACCGATATGACCATGCAACTGGGGTACTCCCAATGCCGCAAGTGCGGACACGGTAGCGATTTCCCGGTCTTTATAGTCAAGAATACCCCGGCCAAAAATATCGCCAAACAGATGGCCTTTCAAAAACTGGTCGATTGCGGGAATAAAAGAATTTGCGGCGGGCTCCGGCGTTACCGCCCATCCTGTCAGAGCGGATTGGATTTCCGCGCCGGTTTCTATGCTGGTCTTACCGGCAGGTAGTTGTTCCGCTTCTTCACCTGCAACATCGTTTATGCCTCTTGTTTTCCGGTCTTCCAGTACCTGATTGAATATATCGCTTGCGTTGAGGGCGCGGGGAAAACCGCAATAGGCGTACATCTGAATAATGATTTCTTTGATTTCATTTACGGTAAGCCCCGCGTCAAGCCCTTCATTGAGCGCGGACTTAAGTTTTTCGAGTTCGCCTTTGGCGATAAACGCCGCTACCGGAACGATAGCCTGCTGTTTTGGACTTAATTCGTATGCTTCCCTAACCGGCTGGGAATACAGGTTGACCGCGCAAAAAGCCACTATAAACACGCCACTGGTTCTTACCCGCTCGGAAAAAATATTTTTCATCTTGCTGCCTCCGTCTTTATCTCGAACAAATCTCCTCCGGTTGCCTCTGCTATTTGATCGGCAAGCACCTTGGCGTTTCTGCTCCATGAAAAATAGGCCACCAAAATCTTGTTTTGACTTTGCGCCGTCATAGTTACCTCCATACAAAAAAGTGTTAATACCAAAAATAAAAATCGCTTCATTATCATTAACCTCCTATGCTACCTGTTTCTTGTCAAACACTCCGGCAACATCTTTCAGGTAATCCGCAATGCCAAGATGCTGGGGGCAGAGTTTTTCACACTGTTTACAGCCGATACAGTCAGAGGCCTTGCCGTGTTTTTCCAGAAAGCGGTTATAGTATACCGACTCAGTATAAAACAGGGCAGGGGCAGCTGTTTTTATGCTGTTGTACAACGCAAAATAGCCGGGTATCGCTATGTTTTTCGGACAGTCCTTTACGCAGTAATTGCAGCCGGTACAGGGAATGGCGATACTTTCCTTGATGACGGCAAGCGCATCCGCTATTACGGCGCGTTCATCCTCTGAAAACGGCTTAAAGTCCCGCATATAGCCTGAGTTGTCCAGCATCTGTTCCATACTGGACATACCGCTTAATACGCCTATAACGCCGTCAAGACTTGCCGCATAACGAATTGCCCACGACGCTGCCGATGATTCGGGATTGAAACTTTTGAAAAGCCGCGCCGCTTTTTCAGGGACATTGGCAAGGGCGCCGCCCTTGACCGGTTCCATCACGATGACGGGCTTTTGGTGCTTCCGCGCCGTTTCATAGCATTTCCCCGATTGGATGCCGGTATTGTCCCAATCCATGTAGTTTATCTGTAACTGGACAAACTCAACTTCGGGGTGGGCGGCGAGTACCTCGTCCAAGAGTTCCGCGTTGTCATGGAAAGAAAAGCCAATACGTTTAATTCTGCCCTCTTTCTTTTTTTGTTGAATGAAATCGAAACTGCCGAGCTGTTGTGCGGTCTTGTAACTTTCGGTCCCTATATTGTGCAATAAGTATGCGTCAAAATAGTCAACGCCGGTTCTTTCCAGTTGCTCAGCGAAGATTTTTTCCTGATCTTCCGCTGTCTTGAGCCTTGACAAAGGCATTTTGGTTGCCAGTTTATACCGTTCCCGTGGATGGCGTTTTACCAGAGCCTCTTTGGTACATTCTTCGTAGTTGGCATACACATAGGCGGTGTCAAAGTAGTTAAAACCCTTTTCGAGAAACGTATCGACCATACGCTTAAATGTTTTCATGTCTACGCTGTAAAGGTCATCAGGGACAGTAAGGGGTAAACGCATAAGACCAAAACCTAATTTCTTTGTGAACATAGTATCCTCCAAAACCATATTTGACATAGTGTCGATTATAGATTATTATAGAAACAACATTATGTCAACTAGGTTACTGGAAAATTTCTCCGGCTTATGCAAAAATAGACTCAAGGGGAAGAAGGGTATGGGTCTTATCAGGGCAAGGACGGAAGCGGAGATCGCCGGCCGTCAGGAAGAAATCATCAATGCTTGTGATGTCCTCTATAGCCGTTATGGGTATGAAGGGGTTCATTTTAAGGCTATTTCGACGATAACCACCCTCAAAAGGCCCACTATTTACAGTTATTACAAGACCAAAGAGGAGGTACTGCTGGACCTCTTGAGACGGGAAATGCTGGACTGGGAGACCGCGCTGCGGAAAAAGTTTGACACAACCGAATCAATGACCCGGGAAGAATTCAGCATGTTTCTGGCTGGAGGGGCGGCTTCCCGTGAAAAAATGCTCAACTTGTTATCAATTTTGACCACCATGGTCGAAAACCAGTGCAGGACGGAAAATCTTGCCCTTTTCAAGCGGGACGCGGGCGGCGTAACCACAGCCATTCTGAAGGGGCTTGAAAAATATTTTCCCGGTACGGCTCCTGAAAAACAGCAATTTTTCAAGACCATGTTGCTGACCTGTATACACGGCCTTTTTCCGTTGACCCATCTTTCAAAAAAGCAGATTGAAGCCATGAAAATTGCCGGAAGGGACTATGTTCCGGTAGATTTTAAGGAAACCCTTTATAAGGCCATCCTGCTGCTGCTCAAAGATTAGAGCGAAAAGCCGTTATCAGGCAAAAAAATCCATATAACCTAAAATTGCACGTTTCTCGTATATAAATCCGGTTTTACCCGCTTTACCCTGTACCTATGGAAAACGAAACCGGGGTACAGAACCCTTCCTTACGCACACTTGTCCCCCTGGCCGACTTCAAGGCAATCCTTGGCCTTGATGACCGGGAAGATGCCCTTTCCCGGTATTGCCTTATCACGGCAACTTTCACCATTGAACAATACTGCAAACGGCGGCTTTTCCTGAAAAAACACTTTGAACGGGTAGAGACTAACGGCGATCTGTTCCTGCCCCTGCGGGAATACCCGGTGCGGGAAGTGCTTGCGGTCTATATCGTGGGAGCCTTTGGGGAGACCGGAGAACCGCTTGAACCAGACTTGTACCGGGGCCTTCCCGATTTGGAAGCGGAAACCGGGGAGAGGCCGGAAGATACGGTCTATAGTCTGTCGCTCTCACCCGCTTTGAACCAGGACCGGGACTTTGAGGCAATCAAGGCGGTGTACCGGGCGGGTTACGGATGCGGGGAAGCCCCCGCTGATCTGGCCTCGGCCTGTCTGGAACTGGCGGCCTGGAACATGAGCCGTTACCGGGGGAGGCGTGTCGGGATAACCGGGAATGTCCGGGGGAGCGGGAAGGATGGCGAACACCTTGAAGTCTCCATGCCGGAAAACGTGCGGGGCCTTCTGGAACCATACCAGCGAAAGACCATATAGGGATGACGGATAAATCCTTATATATAGAAGAAATCATCATCAATTCTTTTAAATCCCTATTGGCTGGGCGGGTCAATGAGCTATTGGAGGAAACGGAATACCCCATACCGCCTATTGAGTTTGGCAGTTACCGGGGCGGTTCCTTTACGGCTCCGGTTATTGTCCTTTCCACCTGTGAACGAAGCGAAAAAGAACGGTTTGTCCGGCTGGACGCCTATACCCTGACCATCACTTTTACCGTGCCGGAACACCCGGTGGGGGAACGGAACTGTTACGCCTACGCCTCATCGGTGGCCACGGCATTGAAAGAAAATCCTACTCTGGGCGGAACAGTGTACCGGGCCGTCTGGCGAACCATTTGTGTATGGCGATTATGGGGCGGTAGTTTTGTTGTATCTGCTTTTACCTTCGGGCGAGATTCGCCACAAAGGGAATGTTGAAATTGTCTTCAATCATGATGGGACAATATCTCAAACTGCATAGTTTGCAAAAAATCATATTCGTCATCATGCTCATACCTTAAACACTCCCTTATTACCTGTCACGCCGCGCCGCCGCCTACACCCCGTCAAACAGCGTCCGTTCTTTTGTCTTCAATTTCCAGCCGCTTGCGCCGGAACGCTCCCCGATGTCTTCCAAAACGCCTAAAATGGTTTGGTGTTCCGGGGTTACGCCGTTTTTCAATAAGGGCAGTATCGCCAGGACAATCT
>JAITBO010000086.1 GCA_031283505.1 Treponema sp.
TGGCTGAAGCAGACATTCGCCCAGCGGTACAACCGAGAGACGGGGAGGATCGGGCATATCTGGGGGGACAGGTATTGGTCGCGGATAGAGGAAGGGGAGCCGTCTAGGGATGAAGGAAACGGCGAGGCTGCTGCGACTCTGAATACAGGGGTCAGACCCTCTAACGGGAAAAACGGAGGTCCTCCCGGTTTTCCGCTCATTTTCCCCATATCCGCCAGCCCCGCACCCGGCTAAACGGCGGGAAACCGGCTGGCATCTCCATATCAACCACCTTTTCCACCCCAAGCTAAAGCGTTCCGAGGGAGGAATCCGCCCTAAACCGGATGATGAATCTGAATTGTGGGGCAAGTTTAGGGCTTGTCCTGCGGTTGTTCATTTCCGCTCATTTTTACAAAAAAACAAAAAAAAATAGTGACAAATGTCACTTTTACTCAAGCAAAACAGCAGGTTCAACGCATTATTCCGATAAACCTATTAAAAGGAGCAACGAAAAATATGAAGGATAACCTGCCTCTGGATTCTCTGTTACGCGAATACAATGAAGGGAAACTGAATAAAAAAAAGCTGGAAGGAATTATTTTTGAGTACATATTAAAAAACAGCAAACTGTTCAAACTGCAACGCTGGCCCAAAGATGAATGTATCGACTTTCTGTGCTGGCTCTATCCCCGTATTGGCCGGGCTATAGACAAGTACCGGAACAAAGGCTCTTCCTTTGATGCCTACGTTAATACCATGGTCAGGTGGGCGACCAAAGAGTATGTCCGGACCGATACCATCCATCGTATAACCGAACAAACCTACTGGGACGAATGTACCCGGGACATGGCGGTATACGAACGGGAGCCGGCCTACGGCGATGCCGCATCTTTTAAATCGATCAACAATCCCCGGCAGGCATTATTGTTGCTTCTCAAATCCTATTACTTTATATCCGAAGATTTTATCGACAGGGCCGCGCCGGTCATAGGCATGAAAAAAGAAAAGTTGAAACATCTTGTCGAGCGAGTACGGGATGTACGCCTTCACCATGATGAAGCCATGAAAAATACTCAGGAACATATCCACACTCTGTATTACCGGTGTATCAGTTTTGAAAGGCAGTTGAATGCCACTGTTAAAGGTTCCATCAGTTACGAAAAAACAAAAAAACGGCTGGAACAGGCCAGAAAACGGCTGGCCTCCATGAGGAACCGGTCCAAACGGATGCGGTCCCAGCCGACCAATCAGCAGGTAGCGCAGGTTCTGGGGCTTCCCAAAGGTACCGTTGACTCCAATCTTTTTGCCATCAGGGTAAAATTCGAATGTGAAAACAAGGAAGAAAAATCGTCCACCGGTAATTATTTTGATGAATACTCCGATGATGATTCTGCCGGTCAGATTGTCGTTAAATGAGCCGGGCCTGGCCAGACAACTGTTCAAATTGCCGCAGCAGGGATTTTATGGTACTATTAGGAGGATGCTCAGTTACCGTCATGCCTTTCACGCGGGGAACGCTGCGGACATCCTCAAGCACAGCGTCCTCCTCTTCTGCCTGGAATACCTTGGACAGAAGGATACTCCCTATCTCTGCATCGACACCCATGCCGGGGCGGGGTTCTATTCCCTTACCCACGGCTATGCCCTTCAAAACCGGGAATGGGAACGAGGGATAGGCAGACTGTCTGGTTTTACGCCGGATCTGACCGGAACGGCAGGTCCGGTTCCCACTGTCCCTGTCCTGCCCGCCCTGCTTGAACGGCTTGTGGCGCTTGCGCGGAATTTCCGGCCAGGTCTGGCGGACGGCGGCCCCTGTTATCCGGGTTCCCCCGCCCTCATCAGGGCCATGCTCCGCCCCAGAGACCGGGCCGTGTGTTTCGAGCTTCACCCGGCGGATTTCACCCTTCTTACACAGGCGCTGGGGACCGACTGCCGGTTCAGATTGAGGCGGGAAGACGGCTTTGCGGGCCTCAAGAGCCTGCTCCCACCCCCATCCCGCCGGGCTTGTGTCTTCATAGACCCGCCTTACGAGGTAAAGGAGGACTACGAAAACCTCCCCCATTCTCTGGCCGGAGCCCTAAGACGCTTCTCCTCAGGGCTCTATATTGCCTGGTACCCTCTTTTGGGGAACAGGGACACAATGCTCCCGGAAACGCTCACCGGTCTTCACCGGGGCGATAAGTGCAGGGTGGAACTACGTACCGCCCCTCGGACAGACCGGGGAATGTATGGGAGCGGACTGGTCATTCTGAATCCTCCCTGGACACTGAAAGCCGCCCTGGAAAGCGCCATGCCGGTCATGGCGGACCTGCTGGGGGAAGGCCGAGGTGAGTGGGATCTTCAATGGGAGAGCCTGTAACTGGGCTGTATGCGGTGTGACAAAATTACCCAAAATATCAGGGGGCTGTGATTTATTACCCGGCCCAACAGCCTTCTTACGGGAAAAAAGACAAAATTCTTGTCTATTCATGCGCTTTCCTGCGTTGTCTCCTGCCGGATCGTGCTTCTGGTAGTCCTGGTGCAGGTCCATTCCTCATTCCAATGTCCACTGTAAAAACCTTGCGGTTAACTGCTTGATAAGCCCACACCTCTTAATTGACACCCCCTCCCCCGGCGGCTAAGATATGCCTATGAAGAAGCGATGTGTCCCTGTCCTGGTATGTATCTTTTTTTCTCTTTTTTCCTTCTCCCTGTTTTCCTGTTCCGGGGATGAGGAGCTTTCGGAAGAAGACATCGACGCCCTGGAGCTTGAAGGTCTGGAGACTGTTCTCGCCAAAACCACAAGCAAACCCTGGCGGGGGGAGGAATTTGTCCCCGGAAGGCTGGGCGGGACCTGGAACGGCGTTGTCAGCGCGGATCCCAAAAGTTTTAATATTCAGGTGTCCGAGACGGACAGCCCTACCAGAGCCGTGGTAGGGGCCATGCAGGATTACCTTTACGATTACGATCCGGCGGCCCGGCAATGGAAACCCCGTTGCGCCTCCGCGGAGATCGCAGCGGACGAAGAGGCGGGAACCCTGGACGTGATCTACACCCTCCGGGAGGATCTCTACTGGACCTGGCATGACTCGGACCGGAAGGTTCCGGTCACCAGCGACGACATTATCTTCTGGTACAACGAAATTGAAGGGGATCCTGCCTTTAACAGTTCCGCGTATAACAGCCAGTTTGTGACCATGCCGGACGGGACGCAGGAACGCGTCACAATTGAAAAGATAGACGACCGCCGCTTTGTCTTTCATTTTCCCCGTATCGTGGCTGATCCCATCCTTTCGACCAACCGCGACATAGCTCCCCGCCTGGATTACGAAGAAGCAAAACGGGAACGGGGCGTCCAGGGAGTGCTGGACCTCTTCAACGTGGAAACCGATCCCAAGACCATCCCTTCCATGGGAAAGTGGCATCTCGTGGAATACGCCCCCCAACAGCGGCTGGTGTACAAACGGAATCCCAACTATTGGGAGAAAGATGGGAACGGCCTTTCCCTTCCCTTTTATGAAGAAGAAATCGCCCGGATTATCCCGGACGAAAATACCCAGCTTCTCCTGTTCAAGCAGGGAGATACCGACTCTTACGGCCTGCGTCCCGAAGACCTGGACGAGCTTGTCAACAAACAGTTCCGGGAAACCAAAACAGGGATCTCCGGCTTCTTCCAACGCCTCTTTGGAAAGAATTTCCGCACCGATTATACAGTGTTCAATGCGGAAGGCGCCTTGAGCGCAAGTATGTGGTTCTTCAACCAGAATCCGGTAAACAGGGACGCCCCGTACTACGAATGGTTCGCCAAAAAGGAATTCCGCCAGGCCATGAGCTGCCTCCTGAACCGGGACCGGATCGTCAGCCAGGTATACCGGGGACTTGCGGAACCCAAACTCAACTTTTTCCCCGAACCCAATCCTTACTACAACGGGGATATTAAACTTCAATACCTTTACGATCAATCCCGCGCCCTTTCGCTTCTGGAATCCGCAGGGTTCGGCCTGGACGGAGCGGGAATTCTCCGGGACGGCAAGGGCCGGGCGGTGGAATTCGATTTGACCATACGCTCCGACAGTTCCATCAACACCGACATTGCTTCTATCATCATGGATGAATTGGCAAAGGCGGGGATCAAAGTAACCATCAGGACCCTTGATTTCCAAAAAATGGTAGAACAACTGTTCGGGACCTACGACTGGCAGTCCATGATCATGGCGCTTTCAGGATCGAACATCTTCCCCACCCAGGGCAGCAACGTCTGGCCCTCCACGGGGAACCTCCATATGTGGTATCCCCTCCAGGAGACGCCCGCCACGGCTTGGGAGGCCCGGATCGATTACCTTTACAACGAAGGGGCTTACACGATTGATCAGGAAAAGGCTAAGGCGATATGGGACGAATACCAGGAGATCATCCTGGAACAGTGTCCGGTGATTTACCTGGTCAGGCCCCGCAGTTTTGCTGCTCTCCGGGACCGGTGGGATCAGTCGAACGTATATTTTGACAATATCAACGGGTTTGAAACGAACCACATATTCCTAAGGCCATGAACGAAACGAACGCCGCAGGCATCCGGTCCCGGCAGGGAGCCGGTTTATCCGGGATTACGGCAGTATTGATGCGGCCTTTCTACGACTTCAAGCGGAAGGCGCCTCTGGCCTCATATATCACAAGCCGAATCATCACCATGGCGGCGACGCTTTTTATCCTGGGGTTTGCGGTATTCGGCCTTATGGAGCTTGCCCCCGGCGACATCGTGGATCAAATCATGATGCAACAGCTTTTCAGCGAGGCTCAGGGCCGGGCGGGACAGCGCCGGGACGATGCCATGAACATGGAACAGCTTGAGGAACAGCGGGCCGTCCTGGGGCTGGACCGGCCTTTCTACGTCCAGTATTTCCGCTGGATAGGCAGGGTCCTGCACGGGGACCTGGGGACCAGTCTCATTTCCCGCGCGCCGGTGTCTTTTCTTATCGCTTCCCGTATGGCAAATTCGGCGCTTCTCAACCTCATCTCATTGGTACTCATCACCTTCTTTTCGTTCCTGCTGGGGGTCTACTTTTCCACCAAGGCCGGAACCGCCACGGACCTGGCAGTGACTTTCTTCGCCCTGGTACTCCACGCTTTTCCGGGGATACTGCTCCTCATCTTGTTGCAGCTCTTCGCGTCGGTGACAGGTCTTTTCCCGGTGACCGCCTATCCCCCCTTCCCCTTTGCTTCGGCTCCGGGACGTTTTGTCTTTTCCTACGCCCATCACATCTTCCTTCCCCTTCTTGCGTCCTTTCTGGGAGGAATAGGGGGGACCCTGCGGATGATACGGGCGACCATGCTGGATCAACTGGGGCAGCCCTACATCACGAGCCTCCGTTCCCGGGGCATAAGGGAGTGGCGGGTCTACTTTAACCATGCCTTCAGGAACACCCTGAACCCTTACATCACCGGAAGCGCCAATCTTCTGGCAAGCCTGTTCTCGGGTTCCCTCATCCTGGAGATCATCTTTGCCTATCCCGGCATAGGCCGGCTCATGTACGAGGCCGTCTTGCAGGAAGACATCAACCTGGTGCTGGCGAATCTCATGTTCATCTCTTTCCTGGTCCTCCTGGGCATGGTCCTGGCGGACATAATCCTGGCGCTGGTTGATCCAAGGATACGCTATGGGAAGGAATGAGACGCGAGGGGAAACCGGCGGCGGCGGAACAGGCGCACAAAGGATGAACTGGAAATGAAGCGGTTCCTCACTTACCTCAGGGCCCGGCCTTTGGGAATAGCGTCTCTCATCGTTCTCCTCGTCTTCTATCTCCTTATGGGCTTCGCCGAATTTATCGCACCCTACTCCCCTACCGCAGCCTTTCCTGAGATGACCTATCATCCGCCGAATATGCGGTTCTACCAGGGGAAGATACGGGCCCAGCACGCCAGGGTGGTCAACACCATCAACTGGCGTTACATCCGGGTACGGGGGCGGTACGGGGACATCAGGCTTTTCGGCAAAGGAGAACCCTACAAACTCTGGGGGCTCATTCCCGCAGACCGCCACCTTTTTGCCCCTGCACCAGGCGGCTACCCCGCCTTCCTCATGGGGGCGGACAACCTGGGCAGGGATCTTTTTTCCCGCATCGTATACGGCAGCCGCATCTCCCTTACCATAGGATTTATCGCCACCGCCATATCCCTGGCGCTGGCGATACTGTTCGGCGGCCTTTCGGGTTACTTCGGCGGCATGACCGATTGGACCATCATGCGCTTTTCCGAATTCTTCATGCTCATCCCCGGCCTCTATCTGATACTTTTTCTGCGTTCCCTACTTTCGTCCACCATGGATTCCGGCCAGTCCTACATGATGATAACCTTGATCCTCTCCCTTGTCGGCTGGCCCGGTTCCGCCCGTACCATACGGGGCATGGTACACGCCATCAAACGGGAAGAATTCGTGCAGAACGCCCAACTGGAAATGATCCCCGCCGTAGTGATCATCGCACGGCATATCATCCCCCAGATAGCGAGCCTCCTCATCGTAAGCATAGCCCTGAGCGTTCCGGGCTTTATCATGACGGAGACTACCCTCTCCTACCTGGGCCTGGGTATCGTGGACCCCGCAGTAAGCTGGGGCTCCCTCATCAAGCGGGATATTTCCACCCTGAGTAATCTGCAAAACTATCCCTGGCTTCTCAATCCGGTGTGGTTCCTCCTGACAGTAACTCTGGCGTTTAATTTCATCGGCGATGTGCTGAGGGATTATTACGATCCCTATCACATGGTGTTTAGGCCAAAGTTATGGAGACCGGGAAGAAAAAAAGGGAAACCGGCGAAATGATGAATGAACAGGCGAAAGCGCCCTTGCTTGAAGTACGGGACCTTAAAGTTGATTTTTCCGTTCTCCGGGGTTTTACCCGGACCTCCATACAGGCGGTACGGGGGGTGTCCTTTACCCTGGAACGGGGGGATGCGCTGGGCATTGTAGGGGAAAGCGGTTCCGGAAAAAGCGTTTCTACCCAGGCGATACCGGCCCTGCTCCCCAGGAGCGCGGAGGTGACCGGGTCCATACGCTACGAAGGGAAAGAACTTACGGGGCTTGACGCCGGCGCCCTTCGGGAATACCGGGGCAAAAAAATCGGGATGATCTTCCAGGAACCGGGCCGTTCCTATGACCCGCTTCAAAATATGTCCTCCGTGTTTTTTGAAACCTTCCGCAACAGGGATCCTAAAATAAGCCGGGAACAATCGGACGAGAAGGCCGCCGCCCTCCTTCTGGAGACAGGACTGGAACGGGGCCGGGAGAGGCTTGTCAATTTTCCTCATCAGTTTTCCGGAGGCCAGCTCCAGCGCATAGGCATAGCTCTGGCCTTGGCCCAGGGCTGCGAACTCCTCATCGCCGACGAGCCCACTACGGCCCTGGACGTGACCATACAGAAACAGATTGTAACCCTCCTTAAAACATTGCGGCGCAGGCGTTCCATTTCCATCATATTTATCAGCCATGATATCGATCTTGTGGTGGATATTTCTGGCCGCATCATGGTTATGTACGGCGGCCTGGTGATGGAGTCGGCGGAGGCCCGGACCATCGCGGCCCATCCCCTGCATCCCTACACCCGCACCCTCCTTGCGGCTTCTCCCCGGTTTGGGAGCCACTACTCCAGGGAACGGCTTGTCTCCATTCCCGGAAAGGTTACCGATCCGGCAAACCCGGAACCCGGCTGTCCCTTTGCCCCCCGGTGTCCCGAAGCCGGGCCTGAGTGCAGGATGGGCATACCGCCGCTTACCGCAGTTAGCCGGGAAAACGGCGCGGACGGAGCGGAATCAGGCGGCCCGGCGGCTCCCCGTGAAGCTCGGTGCGTCCATATAAACACGCAGTATTACTGCGGGGAGGTCCGGCATGGCGGTCATTAAGGTCGAAAATCTCAAAAAGCGATTCAATCTGGAAGCGGGCTTCTTTGCCAGGTTTGGCCGCTTCGTCTACGCAGTAAACGGCGTGTCTTTTTCCATAGGGGAAAACGAAACCTACGGCCTTGTGGGGGAATCCGGCTGCGGTAAAACCACCACCGCCCGGCTCCTGGTACGAATGTACGAAAGCGACGGGGGGAGCATCCTGTACCACGACAGTATTGATGTGGGGAATCTGAGGCGGGGGGAACTCAGAAAATACCGGGAAAAGGTAAAGTACGTGTTCCAGGACCCGGCCCGTTCCCTTAACCCGCGCATGACGGTCTACGATGTCCTGACATCGGGATACCGGTGGTCTTCAATCTGGCCCGGCGAAAAGAAAGCCCGGAAAGAAGCGGCAGACATTCTGGAAGAAACGGGCCTAAGAGCCGAAGATTTGGAACGACGGCCTGCGGAATTTTCAGGGGGCCAGCGGCAACGCATCTCCATAGCCAGGGGCCTTTTGATGAAGCCAGACCTCCTGATCTGCGACGAAGTAGTGTCCGCCCTGGATGTTTCCATTCAGGGACAAATACTGAACCTGCTTCTGGATATTCGTTCACGGCACAGCCTCTCCTTCCTGTTCATTGCCCATGATCTCAAGGCGGCTTCCTATTTTTGCAACCGCATAGGGGTCATGTACCGGGGGGAACTCTTGGAGGAAGCGGCGGCGGCGGACCTCTACCAAACCGCCTGGCATCCTTACACCAGGCTGCTCTTCTCTTCCGTTGCGGGTCCTGCTGGAGATAAAGGCGGACCGCCGGACGCAAATGCAGGAGAGACGGCGGAGAAGCGGGAAATGTCGGAAACGCTGAAAGGCGAAATCTTGACGCCGGTAACCGAAATTTCAGGCTGCGCCTTTGCCGAACGCTGTCCCCTGGCGGACGGGCGCTGCCACCGGGAACCGCCGCCGGTAACGGAGGCGGAAACGGGGCACGTATTTTACTGCTGGAAAGCTTGAACTTGGTATAGGGCCATGAAATTTTTTAACCTCCTGAAACGCGGGAACAGTTACAGTATAGCTTTACGGCACTTTGAGTTTTTCCTTTTTTTCATTACCCCGCCGGTATTACTGATACTTATACTGTTTGGGTTCTTTTTCAGGCACGAGATAGTCGAAATCACCAAAAATCAGCGGGAAATAACCCTAAGGCAGTACGCATCCGGCATAAGGGAAGGGCTGCCCCGGAAAAAAGGATTGTTGAGAGGAAACAGCATGGATACATCGGACTAAAGTCCATGTGCGTTTACTTAAAAGGGGAGACCTGTTCCCAGAGAGGTCTGACCCCGCAGAGGTCTGTCCCCACAAAGAGACCCGACCTCACAAAAGGGTCTGTCTTCATAGGTCTCCGA
>JAITBO010000118.1 GCA_031283505.1 Treponema sp.
CCTAATGCCTTCAACGTCCTCCATACCGACACCCCGGACATAGTAACCTGAAACAGCCGTTTTATGACTTCCCTGATTATTTCTATCGTCCACAGCGCAAAGTCAAAGGTGTACTGTTCCGGTGTTTCGTCTTTTATGATATTGTATAGACGTATCATTTGAGAACCCTCCAGTTTTGGCGGCCGTCCGCTGGGTTTATGGACCTGTAACGCTTCAAACCCGCCAAACCGGTATTGGGCTAACCAATGATAGATCATGGGGCGCTGGTAACCTATAGATTTAATGATGGTGATCTACAAAGTATGATGGAGGGGTAAAGACAACAAGGGCACAAGGGAATACTATGGAATGATGCAAATAACCATAGAGATCAAGTGCCCCCATTGCCATAGCCCTAACATAACCAGAAACGGGAAAAAGAACAAGAGTACGCATTGCCTAATAATTAATCTAGTCGAAAAGGGGCGGTTGCCCAGAAACAAAAACCTAGCCAAAATCAGGCCACCGGGTCCTGGCCATCCTCCTGACAGGAGGCTTTTTCACCATACTTTTTTTCCCGGTTTAGTTTCAATATCTGCCCAACCGCCTCGTTCAGCCTCCGGTTCATTGTTACCGGGTTATACCCCGCCCTCCGCCGCAGAAGCTCAGCCTTGCACTCCTCTGATACATCAGGCGATTCCATCAGCCGTTCATAGGGTGTCCTCGGCTCCTTTTCGTAGACCTTCCGGCAGCGACCGTCCGCCTGTTTCTCTTTGGCAATCAGACGGAACGAGGGCATCCAGTAATTAGAGTCTGTCCACAAAGTCGGTTGCTTTGTGGACAGACCTTGCATTTTCTCACCTAAAGGTTACGAAAATGCAGATTTTAAGGTAGTCTGTCCATAATGTGTCTACATTATGGACAGACTCTAAGTATACGTTATAATTGTCCGCCGAATAAGGTCCTTGCATACATTAGAGTTGTTTAGAAACTGAAGTTTCTAAACAACTTCCGCTAAAAAACGCGGTTTTGTCGAACCAAAGGTTCGCAGGCTTTAGCCTGAAAAACAGCAAGCCTTGTGAGACAACCAACCGGGTTATCGAACAAGTCTATTCACCGGACTTCAAATTCCACCTGGGCGCCGGAACCTTCTTCGTCTTCCACCAGAACGGTATGCCGTCCCTTTGAGAGGGGCAGCACAAAGACCCCCGCCTGGTTCAGTACGCCGTGCAGGAACCCGTCGGCATAAACGAAGGCCCCCGGAACGAAGGCTGATGTCTCTATCCGCAGGGCCTGGGCGTCCGGCGGCAGACTGCTGTCCAGATAGTACACCGAACCGGGCAGGGGAAGCCGTATCTGGCCGCTGCCTTCCCCGGCGCCGATCCTCCCCGACCGGCGCCGTTCCGTAAGCCATGCCCGGTATTCCGGGGGGAACCGCACGTCTCCGCCTGTATGCCAGGCGCAGAGCGTATTCCGTCCGCCCTCCGGCAGCCATTCCCTCACCGTACCGGGACAGGACGGTCCCGCCGCCATCCCCGAAAGAGCGCAGATCCGTACCTCCCGAAGCGAAGCCGGCGGCGGCCCTCCGGGATGGTCTCCGGGATACGTGTTTCCCTTGCGGCCCGCCGTTCCGCCGGAACCGGAGGCGGAGGCGGATTGTTCCAGGGCGGCAAGAAGGTCCCGGACGATACGGGCGGGAATGGAACTCCCGGTACGGCCTATTACGGTCTCCCCGGAGAAATTTCCCATCCATACCCCCACGGTAAAACGCCGGGTGGCCCCCAGAGCCCAGATATGCTGGAACTGGTTGGCGGTTCCGGTCTTGAACATGGAGGGGAACTCCGTTGTCAGACCCGGCGCCGGGCCGAAACCTACAAAGCGGCTCCCCCTATCCGAGAGTATGTCGGCGATCATCCACGCCGCATTGGGGGACATTACCGCTTCGGCGGCCTTTTGCCCCGGCACGTTTTCAACAGTATTGCTGTTATTAATGGCAGAAGAACTACCGCCTTTTTTTTCAATCCACCGGAAAACCGCCGGCGGGCCGCCCCGGGGAAAGGCGGAAAAACCCCTGACCAGTTCTTCAAGGCTCACTTCGGCGTTGCCCAAGGCCAAGCCCGTCCCATGGGTCCCCATGGTCTCCGCCACGGAATCAAACCCCAGAGCCGCCAGATATTCCTCGAAGTTCCGCACCCCCAGGCGTTCCAAGAGGTACACCGCCGGGATGTTGAGGGAGGAGGCCAGGGCCAGACGCAGGCGGATCGGCCCGTTAAAGCGGCTGTTAAAATTGGAAGGGATGTAGGCTTCGTTCCCGCCGAAGACGCTGGGCAGGTCGGGCAGTATCTCTGCGGGGCTGAAGCCTGAATCCATGGCCAGAGCGTACAGGAAGGGTTTTAGGCAGGAGCCCGGCTGGTTTCTCACCCGGACCCCGTCTATCTTACCGGAAATTCCATCGTCAAACCATGAGGCGGAACCCGCATAGATTCTGACGGCTCCGGTTGCGTTTTCTATCGCAAGAACGGCTCCGTTAGTAACCCTGTTGTCCCTGAGTCCCCGCAATTCCGCCTGAAGCCTTTCCTCCGCAAAGAGTTGGAGGGGCAAGTCCAAAGAAGTGCGAACTTCAGAAGTATGCGTTTTGTGTCTTGTATCCTGCCGCACCGCATCGCGGGCTTCCGGCAGAACCGCTATCCGTTCGGTAAAATGGGGCGCGTAAAAGGGGGAGCGATCAGTATCGGCGGTATTTCTCCCGGAAGTCCGGGCTTCCTCAGCAGCGGCCCTGAGAGCGTCCCCATCCAAGTTAAGGCGGCTTTTCCGGGACAGGGCCAGGGCCGCCCGGACCGCCGCGCCGGGATCAATAGCCGGGTCGTACAGAGCCGGACGCCGGGGGATCACCGCAAGAAGAGCGGCTTTACTGTCATCGAGGCGTTCGACAGGGATGCCGAACCGGGCACGGGCCATGGCGGAAAGCCCTTCTATGTTGCTCCCAAAAGGAATACTGTTGAACCACAGTTCCAATATCTCCTTCTTGGAAAGCCGCGCCTCGATCCTCATGGCGTCCCAGGCTTCTCCCAGCTTGCCCCGAAGTCCCGGCGGATGGACCCGTATAAGCCGGGCAAGCTGCATGGTAATGGTAGACGCCCCGGACACGATCCTTCCCGCCCGGAGGTTGCGCAGGGCGCTCCCCGCTATTGCCAGGGGGTCCACTCCGGGGTGGAAGTAAAAACGCCGGTCCTCGGCCCTGATAAAAGTACGGACAACTCCCAAAGGAATATCCCCAAGGGCGGCCCATTCCCGTTTGATTCCGTCCTCTGCCGGGAGGACGCGGAGCGTGGCGCCGTTACGGTCCTGTATCACAAGGCCGTAGGACCGGGAACGGTAAGAGGTGAGTTCCGGGTATGGAACAAGAGACAAAACAGCCCAGGCCGCCGCCAGGAAAGCGAAAATCGCAAGAGAGAAGATAAGCCCGCAAAACGACTTTAAGCGTGGCCGCCGGAGGAAGGGGTTCAAGGAGGAAAGGGGAATTTTAAGGGCGGTTTGGAGGGCCGCGAAAACGGCTGTCTGAACCCCCTTAGGAGAAGGGGTAGACCCGGGGGCTGGGCTTACATAACAAGTCTGCGGCTTCCCCCTCCCGGAAAATTCGGCGCCGGACATCAACGTGCACCTACCCGCCTATCCGTATTAGTTCTCCCGCAGAACGGCCAAAGACTTCTTCTTCGTACATACATTCCGCCTGAGCCGGGGGCGTGGGGTAGACTCCGGGCATCACTGCCCGGAAGCGAAACCGCAGTTCCTGTCTGCCTGCGGGGAAAAAGTCCCAGTGGAAACGAACTTCGTCATCCATGACGAACCGTACCGGCGGGGAGTTCCGGAAGCGCCAATCGCTGTCTTCGGTCTGGTCTTCCGGCAGAGGAACTGCCGGGCTGGTCACAAGAGCTGCGTCGATTATCTCCGCTCCTGATGGGACGGGAACGCGGAGGACCAGAAAAGTACGGTCCCGCGAAGTGGATGCCAGTACCCGGCGGGTATAGGTTCTGCCGGGAATCAGCCTGCCGTCCTTGACAGGATTACTGTCATCGTCCAGGGTTTCGGCGAATACCGAAATCCCCTCGTCCCTGGGGGAGGCTAGTTCGGCAGGCACACCGTAACGGAGGTTTGCGGTGTAGAAAAGCTGTCCTGTACCGTTCCGCTCTATATGCAGGGGGAGCGGAACATCCCGATCAAGTCCGTCCAGGGGCGGCGCGGCGAAGGGAAAGGTCCGGGAAAGGGGGACGCCGCCATAGGAACGGAATTCCCCGGTAAGGAGGGAGGCCGGTCCCAGGGAGATCGAGACGCTTACATCGGGCTTGGACGCGGCTTCGGCATCGGCGATACGGCCAAAGGCGAGGACAGCCCAGAAGGAAGAACTTGTGTTGGACCAGATTCCGCGCCGCTGCCGTTCTACCAGGGAGGCGGCAAGACGGCTCGTCATATCGTCACCGGGGTTCAGTGCATGATAAAGCATGAGGGCCAGGGCGTACCGGTCCGTATCGTAACCCCAGAAATTGCCCCGCTGTTCGTAAGTATCGGTGAGGTCCAGCGTCTGTGTGCCGGGACGGATAAAATTCCTGATCCGGTCCCTGGCGGCAAGGGCCGCCGCCTTCTGTCCCAGTTCCAGCGAGGCGAGGCCGGCGAAGGCAAAACCGGATATGCCTATTTTATCCCCCTGTCCGGTGAAAGCGGCTATTTCGTTCCCCACCTGTTCGCCGTACATGGCCCGTATCCAGAGAGAGTACCCCTGGAGGAAGGGATCCTGCGGGAGAAGGCGGCGGGCTTCCCCGGAAGCGACAGTAAAAGTAAGCGCTGCGGAAACATCGAGACTTGAGGGAACCGCATAGCCTTTTGCCCGGGCCAGGGCCGCGATATGGGCCACCCGGAGAGTAACCATAATATTACCGTACTGGCCGCCGGGCCAATAGGGATACGATCCGTCGGGCAGTTTGTTTTTGGCGATTTGGACAAGCTCCTCCTCGATTACCTGCCGGGGATTTGTTACAGGACTTTCCAGGCCGAAGGCATCTAGGCGATCCCCAAAACTCACCAGGGGGAGGAGCGCCGCAGTACGTTGTTCCAGGCAGCCGTAAGGGTAGTCCAAAAGATACCCCACCGCTTCCCGGAGCAAAGCCATGCGGGATGCCGAGATGCTGACAGAAAGACTTCCTGTTCCAAGGGGAACCAGGGACGGCAGCACGATTCCTTCTTCGGCAAAACCGATGCCTTCCCGCAGGTTTCCTGCGGCGGTGACGGTCTCGTACAGTACAGGCCGGTCCACGCTGAGGGACCTGATGATCCGCTCGTTCACTTTGGGCGATCGCAGGGTAAAGACGAGCCGGGCCCGTCCCGCTCCTACGGCGGCAACCTTGAAAGAAACTTCCGCCGCCGCCCCTGGCGGAATCCTCACCGTCTTTGAGGATTCTCCATCCACTTCCAGCGCAGCGTCCCAAAAATCAGTATTATTACCGCTGTCAACAGTATTACTATTTATATCAGAGGGATCACCGTTTTCTTTTTCAGTAACGCCGTCAACCGCCAGGGATACTACCGCTTCGACAGCTTCTTTTTCCAGGTTGGTGAGGATGAGGGACACCGTGCCCGTATCCCGCCAGCGCAGTTTTCGGGGAAGGGCGGCCACGGCGGTCAGGGGGGCGCTTACCCGGAGGTCCTCCTCGACGACGCCGAACTTGGCAAGCCCCACGGCCAGGGCGGTACAGCGGTAGGTGGTGAGGGAATCGGGAAGGCTGAATTTCACTGTGGCGATTCCGTCTTTGCCGGTTACAAGGTAGGGCTCGAACACGGCGGTGGGTCTGAAGTCTTTGCGTTCATCAAGTTTGGAATCATCCTCATTGTCGCCACCCTGAAGATCGGAAAGGGAATAGGTCACCGGATCGATGAGCAGGGAACGGCTGTCCGCTCCTCTCACCCCCAGGGGGAAATGCCGGGGATCGTAGAAAAAGGCCAGGGGGTCGGGCACATGGTAGTTGATGAGGTCCACTACTCCCCGGTCTACCGCCATGAAGCTTACCTCCGTATTCGGCGCGGGCTTCCCGTTCACCGTTACGCGGATCCGTACCTCTGCTTTCTCACCCGGACCGTAAACCTCTTTGACAGGTTCAATTTCAACGACATAATGCTGATTTGCGCTGTCTACCGGCAGCGCTACGATGCCGAAGACGCCTTTGGGTTTGTCCAGATCGGGAAGATAGTAACTGTTTTCAGGCAGTCCCCGGCGTACTGTAAAAGAAGACAAGGCCGCGTATACCACGGGGGTAAAGGATTCCTCAATGGGGATGTCTATAGTTCTGGCCGCTCCGTCCAGTTCCAGGATTTTTTCGGAGATAATTCCCTCCCGTTCCAAGGTGAGGAGGTATTTGCCCTTGGGAAGGGGCGAACGGACCAACAGTTTTGCGGTGTCCCCCGGCGCATAGACGGTCCGGTCCGGCGTCATAGTGATGCTGTCCACGTCGCCGATCCCCCAGCGCACCCAACCTGCGCCGCTCACGTAAAAGCCGAAGCGGGTTGCCGCAGTCCGGCCCCGGCTATCCAGACGCCGCAGCCGCATCTCCCATTGTCCGGCTTTGTCCGGGGTAAACGCGACAGTACCGCTGTTATTTCCCCGGGGGACCGTGATATCAATGGTCCGCTCTTCCGCTATTTCTTCTACCCGCTCCCAGAGAAGGTTTACCCGGCCTCCAATTCCGGCCTGGCGCGCCTGCTTCCATTCATAACGGACAAACTGGATGATGAGGGGAGCCTGCGCCGCCCCCGTGCCGGGATCGGCGTAGGAAAGTCCGCCGGGTGTAAGGAGGGACCAGCTCAAGGCCGCCGGACTTCCTTCAGGCAGAAGGTACGATGAAGGGGAGGATGCCGGGACTTCCGAAAGGGAACGCGGCGTCCCCGGATCAAGCCGGGCGGCGATGTAGAAGTCCGCAGGATGAACTATTACTGCATCCGTGACGGCCACTGCTTGGCGGGCGGCGTCCTGGACCGAGGCTTCCAGCCGGTAGCGATAGGGCGATCCCTCAACACCATCGGGGCGGGGTTCCTGGCTGATAACAGCGCTGCCGTCGGGTCCCAGGTTCCCTTCACCCTGGGCTATGAAGGAGCGGCCGTCGGATTGCTCAGGCCCGAATTTCCAGTAACGCCACGCGCCGCCGGGGTTGAAAGCCGCGCTTTCTCTCGTCCAGTACCAGGAATAGGGCGCTCCCGCGAGTACGCCCCCCGCAAGGTAGGAGGCGGAAAGACGGGCGGAAATCTGTTCCCCCGGAAAAAATGCCGCTTCCGGAAAATCCAGGGAAGCTTCCATACGCAGGCGTTCAAAATTAGCGACAGTAAACGTAACGGAGGCTTCCGCTTCGCCCCGTTTGTAGACGATAGTATATCTGCCTGGGTCCAGACTTTCGGGCAGGGCAAAAGACCCGTGGCTCCCGCCGTTTGGAGTAGTGGTTCCTGCAAGGGAAGCAATGGCCGGCGCACGGAAAGCGTCGCTTTTCACCGTAATACTGTAGGGTCCTTCATACACCCGGTACTGACCAAGGCGCAGTTCCCGGTCTATGCCCCGGAAGGTTACGGTTTCTCCGGGCCGGTAGATACCCCGGTCAGTAAAGAGGAAGATCACCGGCCTTTCCTTTTCCGCCTCAAAGGGGGAGACGGTCGCCTCGATTCGGGAACGCCAGAGGTTGTGGCTGTCGTTGGGGATAAATTCAACCTCGTCGCCGCCGGCCCTGGCGCCGCCGCCTTCGGTCACTCGTATGCGCAACCCCTGCCCCACCGCCTCCTGCGTTTCATTCCGCCCGGTGTCCGCCGGAGTAGAGGGCCGGGTGAACCGGGAAACAAAGGCCCCGCCGGGGAAGTCGAAAAACGCAAGCCCCTGTCCGTCGGTGACACCTTCGCGTACCGGGGAGGTTCCTTCCATCAGGGTGACCCGTGCCCCTGCCACCGGCTCCCCGCTGGAAAGCCGGACCGCCCAGACCAGGACGCGGTTGTAAGCGTACCGGACCGTAAGGCCGATATTGGTAACCTGTACCGTAAGCCATACGTTGTTCCGGTAGACCCGGCCCGGTTCCCATCGGGAACGGATCTCGTAATCCCAGCGCATCCTGGCGCTCCCTTTGCCGGAGGGCCCCAGGAAAGGGGACAGGTCCTCCATAAAATACTGTTTGGAATTTCGGGGCAGGGCGTTTACGTCCACTGCTTGCAGAGCGCTGAGAGGGGGCCGTTCATAGGGACCTGCCGCCGCTTGTATGACGCGACGCAGGGACACGGGATTTTGGGCTTCCCAAATCACGCCGGGGGTAAATCCCGCTTCCAACATCTGGCTTCCCTGGTTCCCGATGAACACATAACTTGCGGCCTCTCCCGTTTTCACGGTGGCTGTCTTGTCCTCTCCGAGCCTGCGGCCCCAGAGATCCCGCAATGCGGCTCCTATCTTTACGGTGTAGGCCTTCCGGTATTCCAGGGGCAGTCTGTTCAGAATTACGGTACTCCCATAGACATGAACGTTCTCCGCCGTCAAAGCCGGGAACCCTTCCACGGAAAAAGCTCCCGCCGCGCTTTCCGGATCAATGCCGTGGCTGAAATCCAGAATGACAGGGATACTGTCGCCTTGTTCGGTTCTTGGGGAGGACTCGGAACGGGCGCTGACGTTATCCAGATCGAAAGGAAGCAGGGTATGAAAACTAAAAACATTATCAGTTTTTGTACCCAGCCAGCCGTCTTCCGACCGGGCTCCCCGCAGTACCGTAATGTCCACATCCGTGTCGGGTGGCAGTTTTTCTTCCAGGATCAGAAGAACCCCCTGATCCCGATCATACAGATCGTTGTCCATCTTTCCGGGCCGGGACACCCGGAAGGGCAGCTCCGCAGAAGCCCTGTTCCGGTTCCTGAGGCTCACTCGTATCCACCGCCGTATCTCGTCAAGGTTCACCGGATAGGAAAAGATGAAGATTATGTTCTTCGCGTCTTCGGGCGGCGCGTCCCAGTTCCGCACATAGATTTCCCCGTCCCCAAGCTGCCAGTGCAACACCGAAAGTCTTTCGGTCTCAAAGCTGAAACTCCGCTCTCCCTCAAGGGTCTTGCCCCCCAGGGACCTGATCCGTTCCGAAACCGTCACCGTATACTGGCGTTGCGGCAGACTCACAGCGTCGCTCTCGAAGGCGAGAAGCCGGGTCCCATACCAGCGGAACACTCCCGGCAAAGGCGGGTCCACCGTGAAAAGCCCCGGACCCGGCGTTCCCTCTTCCCAGCGGAGGGGCTCCCCCAGTTTAGCCAGGGGCGTCACCGGCTGGGAAAAAACCACATATATAGACGGTTTTTTTACTTCCGCAGGCAGTTCCCCCCGTGGCCCGTAATCCACAACAGTAAAAGGCTCGTTGCTTTCCGCTATGCTCCCCGCAGCCATTCCCTCCGCTCCACCGGTTTCCGCCTCGTAATAAGCGATCCGGTATGCGTCAAGCCCTGCCGCCGCCCGGCCGGGAGCCGTGAGAGACCCGGAGAAAACCGTGGCCGGCGGGGATACACCGGCATTCTGCTCTTTGCAGGCGCCGGCAGCGAAGAGAGAGACGGCAAAACACAGGACTAATAATCCCTCCGGAAAACGGCGGCGTACACTCATGCTATGAGTATATACTGGAAGAAAAAGAAAGAAAATAGGACGGCGCGGCGGGCAGTAATTTTACATCCGGAATTTTTTTTTAGTACTTTGGGCGCATTTCCGGCGCTTTCAGACCCTTCGGGTCCGGCGCCGGAAACCGGGCTATCCGCTTAAATAAGTTTTTCCGGGCAGAACTCCGCCCGGAAAAACTTATACCGCTCCTATCCCTTGCGCGGATACCTTTCCGGCGCTTGTAGAGCGGTAAAAATATAAAATCGCTGTGCGTCGGCAAAAAAGAATACGCGCCCTGTTCCGTCATCCCACAGCCGGGACCGTGACACACCCGTCCGGCAGTATGAGTATCCCGGGCTTCCCAATCCCCTGAGCCTTCGCCCTTTCCATGGCTTTGTCCAGGGCTTCCTGGGGGGAAGCGGCGCTTTCAATGAACATACCCGCAAGCCGTTCCGCCGGCAGTTCCGTGACCGCCATAACCGCAGCCCGGCAGGAAACCGCCGCCATCTTTGCCGCCTTGTGGTAACCCAGCTTGTATCCGGCCCTGATGCGTTCCATTGCGTCTTCAGGGCTTGCGGCCTCGGCAAGGAGCCTGGCGTAGGCTTCGTCGCCTATACCGTCACGGCAGGAAGAAACCAGGATGAGGGAACCGCCGTTTTTCAGGGCAACAGCGCCGTTGTCTATCGCCTTTTGGGACTGGTAGAGGTCTATATCCATGGGGAATTTTGCCACCGACACCACGATGTCCGCCGGGGACGGTACGGATACGCAGAAAATCTGCCGGGCCGTCTTTACGGCGGCGTAGAAGGACGCCATAAGGTCCCCTGCGGTAACTGCGGCGACTCCCTGCTCTTTGTCCAGGACGGTCATGACGGAAAAGACAGGCGCTTTGATTAGGGGCAGGGCGTCCATCATGTCCTCATGAACGGGGTTTCCCTCCAGGGCCAGGGAATGGGCCGCCGGGGACAGGGCCTGCTTGTGGTTTGCCTCTATGGTCCTGTAGGAGGCTATGCCCGGAAGAAAAGCCTTTCTGCCGCCGGTAAATCCCGCGAAGTAGTGGGGTTCCACACTGCCGGTAGCGATAATGCGATCCGCCTCAAAGAGCCGTTTATTGAGTTCTATGGGGGTGCCGTTCCGAGTGGTCCCCAGGCTGACAGTTTCCCCGTCTTTCCGGGCGTCATGATGGACACAGCGTTCCCGCAGTTTGCCGTAGAGGACACCCAGGATTTGGCGGTACTCCTCTTCGGTGGGGGCCCGGTGCGCACCGGCAGCAACCAGGATGGTCAGATTTTCTACCGCAATGCCCGCTTTTTCAAACGCCGGAAGCAGGCCGTTCAGAATGACTGCGGTGGGAGTAGGACGGGTAGCATCATTAATGATGATCAATACCTGTTTTCCTCCCTCAAGGAATTCCTCAAGGCTTCGCCGGTTTTGCCCGTCCTGTTTTGGCGTATTATTGTCTGTGATAGCCCTGTCCTCAGGTCCCCAGGGACGGGCCAGGGCTTCGGACAACATTTCTTCCGGTGTTCCCGTAACTTTGAACTCATTAGGTTCCGCCACGGCTAGAAGGCATTCATCGGGAAATTCCAGAGGAAAGGTTTTGTTAAGGTAGGGAAGTTCTATCCTCATGAACAGTACTGCTCCTTATAAAATTCAACCGCGTATCCCGCAGACAAAGCCGGAAAAATAGAACAACGATCCTGCGTCATCTGCGGTTGTTTTTTTCACTTCTTTACCGATTCGATAGCCGCTTTAAGGGCGGCTTCCAGCATTTCCGCCGGAGGCTCCTTGATGTGTCCCAGCTTCTTCATGTCTTCAACCAGGGTGCGGGCGGCAGTGATGTCTGCCTTGGCGCGGTTGTAGACTTCGTCCCAGGAAAGGACGATGCGGGCCACTCCCTCCTTGATCGCCTGTTGAGCCACATCCGCAGCTTCACGGGCAAAGACTTCGCTTTCTTCCATGGTAGCGATGATGTTGTCTTCGGAAATGCCGCGCTTTTCGGAAAATTCCGCGATGGAGTGGGCGCAGCGGATAGCCATACCATCGGTTATTTTCCTCGCCCGCACCAGGAGAGCGCCTTTCAGGATGCCGGGGAAGCAGATCGAGTTGTTCACCTGGTTGGGGAAATCGCCCCGGCCTGTGGCAACGATGTAGGCGCCTTCTTCCTTTGCTGCATAGGGCCATATCTCAGGCACCGGGTTGGCGCACACAAAGACGATTGCTTTAGGGGCCATGGACCGGATCCATTCGCGTTTTACCGTATCGGGACCGGGAGTGGACAAGGCGATGAGTACATCCGCGCCTTTCATGGCTTGTTCTATGGCAGCGATTCTGCCGGGGTTGGTCTTTGCGCAAAGTTCCCACTTCCGATAGTTCCGCTTGTCGTTTTTGATGTCCTCCCTGCCCAAATGGAGGCTGCCTTTGGTGTCAAAAACAACCATCTTTGCGGGATCGCCGCCGTCGGTCAGAATGAGCCGGGCAATGGTAGTGTTGGACGCTCCGGCGCCTAAAAGCACGATCCTGGCGTCCTTCATTTTTTTGCCCGCCAGTTTCAGGGCGTTGACGAGGCCCGCCAGGGTGACGCAGGCGGTTCCTTGGGCATCATCGTGCCATACCGGAATGTCGCAGGCTTCCCGCAACTCATCCAGTACCCTGAAACAGTTGGGCTGGCTGATGTCTTCCAGGTTCACCGCACCGAAGGAGTGCTGGGCCATCTTCACAAAATCAATGAGCTTGCCGGGATCGTTCTTCCCGTCCGAGCCCCTGGAATCCACGCAGAGGGCCACTGCGTCAACTCCGCCCAGATATTTCATGATCATGGCCTTGCCTTCCATGACGCCCAGACCGCCGGGAGGCGTACAGTCGCCGTCACCCAGAACACGAGTGGAGTCGGATACTACCGCTACCAGATTACCCCGGTTGGAGAGGGCAAAGGAAGCGTCGTTGTCGTCCCGAATAGTGGTAGAGATCCGGGACACTCCCGGAGTGTACCACACATTAAACCAGTTAAGGCCGTAGAGACCGCACCTGGGCACGGTCTGCATTTTCCCACCGTAGAACTTGTGCGCTTCGGCGGAAAGATTTTTCAGGAACAGGGTCTGGGCCCGGGCCTTCTCGTCCCCGGTAAAATCTTCGGGAAAAAGCCCCTCAAGATTTTTTAAGGCAGGATCGATTTTCATGCTTTTACCTCTTACTTCTTCCATTTTCCCAAGCCAAGGTACTTGTTGGTTTCCGCGGTAGCGCTTTTGGAATCGCTCTGCATTTTGAGGGACGCTCTGATGCCGTCCATGGTTTCCGGAATGGTCACCGATTCCTGGGGTATGTTGACGGCGTACATGATATTATCGCCGCTTTCAACGATACTGTCTTCCCAGAGGCCGATTTCGTACATATCGCCCCTTGGGTTTCCCAGGTCCCGGGCATACCGGAAGAAAGAAGCGTTGCCGAGGAATCCGTCCGCCAGGCGTACTACTCTGATCCGATCATGGGACTTGAAAGCTTCCAGGGCCATGCCGCAGGTGATCTTCTTTCCGTTTTTGCCGTGGGCAACGACAGTAATGATGTGGCCGTGGGTAACCGGCGTATGCACCAGAATACCGGTTGCTTCCACATGGGGCATGATGGTCATAAGGTCCAGGGCCTGATGGGAAGGGGCCTTATCCATTTGCAGGGCGTTGGTGAGACCCCGGTGATAGTCGCCGGGATCGGCTACCCGGCGTATGATGGTGATGGCTACCCGGTCAACTCCGTAGGCCCGGTCAAGACAGTCCACCGACCGGATAAGACCGGTAGTGTTGCAGCTTGTAAGCTTGAGGTAATTCGCCCCCAGACCTTTTTCGTAGTTGGCGTATCCGTGAAAGAAAACATCCGCTACGGAATTTTTTTCGCCGCCCTGGAATATGGCCTTAACCCCGGCCTTTTCGTAGAGTTCCTTGTTTTTGGCCCCGACACCGCCGGGGGAGGAATCAAGCATCACATCTACCTTTCCGATGAGGTCACGAAAACTACCTTTGTAGGGAATTCCCGCAGAGTCGAACTGCGCCTTGTCCGCACCTTCGACCAGATAGAGATCGTAGGGCATTCCTCTTTCCCTGAGCGCCCGGATCGAGAGGGTTGGGGCAAGATCCGCGATCCCAACAAGTTCCATGTCCTTCTGTAAGGCCACGCCGTCCGCCAGGCGCTGTCCGATTACTCCGTAACCCGCTACTCCGACTTTTACCATGTTTGTTTCTCCTCTTACTTCTGTTGAATTTTTGATCCCTGCCGGAGGGCTTTAACCACCGGCAGTTCTTCGCCGGTGAGAAAACGTATCAACGCGCCTCCGCCGGTACAGATGTAATTAATATCTTTTGTTTTACCGTACTTTTTGGTGGCAGTAATACTATCACCGCCGCCTATCACCGTATACGCGGGGGTATCCCCCAGGGCGTCCCATACCATTTTGGTGCCCTTTTCCGAGAGTTCCTGCTCAAAAACTCCCATGGGACCGTTGACGAAAACTGTTTTGGCGGAACGGATAATCTTTTGGTACTGTTCCGCAGCGGCGGCGCTTATATCAAGTGTCATGACATCGGGAGGGATCTGTCCCAGAGGGTAGTCGATTCGCCTGCCGTCGATGATCGCGGCAAAACCTTCGGGCATTACAATTTTGTCCCGGTACTTTGCCAGAAGTTCTTTGGCGGTTTCCACCAAGTCCCCGTAGCCTTCCTTTTTGATGAAGGCCCGGGACGGCTCCCCTATATCCTCGCCGTCAGCCCAGAGGAGTACTTCTCCGACCAGTCCTCCGGTAAGCACCTTGTCCGCCACGCCGCTACCCAGGACGGTACTCATCATAAGGAAAGCGTCGCTGATCTTGGCGCCTCCCAGGACAAAGACGCAGGGCCGTGCCGGCTTCTCCATGATTCCGGAGATGACGCAGAATTCCTCCTCAAAGAGGCGGCCCATGGCGCTGGGCAAAAGCTGCTCAAACGCGCACAGCGAAGGCTGATCCCGGTGGGCTGCGGCAAAGGCGTCACAGACGTAGAGGTCGGCTAGGGGAGCGAGTTTGCGTACCAACAGTGTTCTGGCCTGTTCCTCATGAGAAAGAAGGAGCTTGGTTTCAAACAGGGTCTGCTCCTCCGACACAAAACGGACGTTATCCAGAAGAAGGATGTCTCCGGCCTTGAGGGACTTAATGGCTTCCCTGGCCGCGGGCCCGCAGACATCGTCAATGAAACGGACTTCCTTTCCCAACAGTTTAGACAGCACTTTTGAGTGGGGTTCGGTGGTATAAAAGTTTTTGTACTCAATGTCGCTCCCCTGATGGGCCAAAAGCACCAGCTTTGCACCTTTTTCGCTTAATTCCCTGATTGTAGGAATACAAGCCTCAATCCGTGTGGTGTCTTTAAGAGTCCCGGCCACCCGGTCTACCGGTTGGTTAATATCGATCCTGCACAGAACGGTCTTGCCTTTTACGTCCAGGTCATCCAGGGTGTTAATACCGAATCTCATAGCTGTCTCCTTAATCCGCATGGTTTTTGGTAATATGGGCCGTCCCTCTCTATCCTGAGAGAGACGGCCATAGCCGGTTTCAAAGGCGAATCCGCTGTTCTGTAGAACCGGCTTTCAAAAAATTACAGGTGTTTATCTACGTTGGTCTTGTCGATCACTTCCCCTTCCACAAGGTTCTCCGCAGGGACAGTTTCGCCCCGGTAGAGTTTCATCGCGATATCAATAGCCATCTGAGATTGCCGTTCAGTGGCCTGGGAAACTGAAACTTCCAGGCGGCCTTCTTTTACCGCCTTGAGGGCATCGGGTACGGCATCCAGGCCGTATATCTTGATTTGGCCCGAAAGTCCCTTGTCTTCCACCGCCTTAACCGCTCCCAGGGCCATGCCGTCATTTTGGCAGACAATGGCGTCAATTTTGGTTCCCGTCTGAAGCCAGTTTTCCACCAATCTTAACGCCTCCTCGGTAGTCCAGTTCGCCGTTTCTTCAAACACCACTTTTACATTTGGGTTCTGGGCAATGGCATCAGCATAACCCTTGGAACGGCCCAACTGACCATCAGAACCCATAGGTCCCAGAAGGAGCGCCACATTACCTTTACCCCCTAAATCCTGTACCGCCCGGCGCATCTCCAGGGCGCCCAAGGTGTCGTTGGAAACTCCCACAAAAGTGGTAGCCTTGGAGGGATCGCTGATCCTTTGGTTGAAGATAATCACCGGAATACCGGCCTTTTGGGCGGCCTCCACTGCGGGGATTACCCCGTTTACGGAAACCGGTTCAATGATAATGGCGTTGACCTTCTGAGTGACGCCGGATTCTATCTGGCTGATCTGCTTGCTGATGTCGTTTCCGCCTTCATTAATGATGAGTTCCGCCCCGGCTGCCTGAGCTGCCGCGCCCATACTATTGGCAACGGTAGTAGTAAAAGCATTGGTCATGTGGCTGATACAGAGCATAAACACCGGTTTGCCGCTGCTTCCCTGGCTTCTGCCGCCTCCGTACACCGCAGTACCCAAAAGCACCATGCTCAAAAGAAGGGCTGCAAATTTTTTCATAACTTCCTCCAAAATAGTTTTATTTAACCTGCAAAAAGCCGGTTATTTCCTTTTTGATTTCCCGCGGACATCCAGGAAAACTGCGATTACGATGATGGCTCCCTTGAAAAGCAGTTGGTAGTACGAGGGAACCCGCATAATATCAAGGCCGTTGCTGATAACTGCCAGCATAAGGGCGCCGATCATCGAGCCATACCACTTTCCGGAACCACCTTCCAGGCTTATTCCGCCGATTACTACTGCGGCAATGGCATCTAATTCATAGCCCTGGCCGGTAACCGGGGAACCCGAAATGGTTCGGGAAGTCAGAAGGCACCCGGCAACACCCGAAAGAAGGCCGCAGATGCCGTAAACCGACATCTTGATAAGGTTGACGTTTATCCCTGAAACCTCCGCAGCGACGGCGTTTCCCCCGGTCATGTAGATTCTCCGTCCATAGACCGTTTTGGTCAGGATGAATCCAAAAAAGAGTACGATCAGTATGTAATAGATAACCAGGAAGGGAATGAAATCCAGGATCAGCCCTCCGGCGATTTTTTCATAGCTTTTGGTTACGCCGAAAATGGGCATACCTCCGGAGGCAAGATAAGCAAGCCCCCGGACGATTGACTGAGTACCTAGAGTCACGACAAAAGCGGGAATCGCCAGCCAGGAAACGCAGAAGCCGTTTACCAAGCCGATTATGAGGCCGCTGAGTATCGAAAGAAGAATAGGTACCGCTATGGGAGACTGGCCCTGGGCAAAGAGAGCAGCAATAACGCCGGTAAAGCCCACGATGGAGCCTACCGACAAATCAAAGCCGCCGGTGAGGATGACGCACATCATCCCTGTTGCCAGGATGCCGTTAATCGCCGCCTGTTTGAAGATGTTGATGAAATTTTTTACATCCGCAAAGGCGGGGGAAAGGACGCTGAGGATGGCAATGATAAGGGCCAGGATGATAAGCATCATGAATTCCCGAACCGCAGCGAGGTGTTTAACCGGATTAAAAGCCTGGTTATTGATCATGTTTGTCCTCCTGCTTCCAAGCGGTCACCTCCGGCGGCACACCACATAATATTTTCCTGGGAAAAACGATTCCGTTCAAATTCACCGGCCAGTCTTCCTTCCGCCATAACAATAATTCTGTCGCACATTCCGATGAGTTCCGGCATTTCCGATGAAATCATGATGATAGCCTTGCCTTTTTCCGCAAGATCGCCCATAAGAAGGTAGATATCCCGCTTGGCCCCAACGTCAATGCCCCTGGTGGGTTCATCCATAATGATAATGCCGGGATCTCCCACCAGCCATTTGGCAATAACCACTTTCTGCTGGTTGCCGCCGCTGAGGGCCTGTGTCTGTATCCCGGTCCTCGAAGCCTTGATCCTCAGTTTATCCACAAAAGAAACCGCGCAGTCTTGTTCTTTCTTCCGGTTTAAAAGCCCGTATTTGGTAAGATTTTTTATTGAAACAATGGTGATGTTATTGCCGATAGATGCCCGTAAGTTGAGGCCCGTCATTTTTCGGTCCTCCGTGATAAGGGCAATGTTCTGCCTGATGGCATCTCCGGGACGGCGGATAGTTACGGGATGGCCATTTATTTCTACCTTGCCGCCGGTTTTTTTCCGTAATCCGAAGATGCTCTCCACCAGTTCGCTTCTGCCGGCGCCCACAAGTCCCGCGACACCCAGAATCTCCCCCCGGCGAAGTTCAAAGCCGACCTGCTTTACCCTGTTCCCCAGAGATATGCCGCAGACTCGCAGCGCCACATCCCCCAGGGTTACTGTTTTTTTGGGAAACACATCGGACAGTTCCCTGCCCACCATCATTTTGATAAGTTCTCCCGTATCAAGCTCCGCAGCGTTCCTGGTGCCGATATAGTTTCCATCCCGCAGAACTGTAATGCGGTCGGATATTTTGAAGATCTCCTCCATCTTGTGGGAAATATAGATGATAGAAACCCCCTGGGACCTAAGCCGGCGGACCTGTTCAAAGAGGAGTTCCACTTCTTTTTCCGTAATGGCCGAAGTCGGCTCATCCATGATGATGATCTTAGCATTACAGGAGATGGCCTTGATAATTTCGATAAGCTGGCATTGACCTACGCTGAGGGCCCGCATTTTAGCTGCGGGGTCCAGATCAAGGCTGAATTGAGCCAGCAGTTCCGCTGCCCGGCGCCGGGTTTCCCGGATATTTACCAGAAGCCCGGACCGGTCCCGTATTTCCCTGCCGATAAAGATATTTTCCGATATTTCCATATCCAGCACCGGGGAAAGCTCCTGGTGTATCATGGCGATTCCATGTTCCAGGGCCTGAGCGGGGCTGGAGAAGGCCGCTTCCTTCCCAAAGAGTCTGATAGTCCCTTTATCCCCATGGTATATCCCCATGAGTATCTTCATCAGCGTCGATTTTCCCGAACCATTTTCTCCCATAAGGGTATGCACTTCTCCCGCTTTCAGGCTGAAGGATACCGAATGTAACACCTCGTTACCGGAAAAAGATTTGGTGATATTACTCATAGTTAGAACGAAATCTTCCATAACGGCGGCTCTGTCTCCTAAACACCGGCCTTTTCCCGGATGTAGGAACGGGCCTTGATGGCGTATTCAAGGGGATTTGCCTTGGCGGGGTCCTGTTCGGCTTCCACCACCCACCAGCCTTTGTACCCGCTTTTTTTGAGGGTGTCGAAAATAGGTACAAAATCTACGTTTCCGTCACCGGGAACGGTAAAGACCCCGGCCTTAACTGCCTGGAGGAAAGACCATTTTTCGATCTTCGCCTTTTCCCGCAGCGGGGCCCGCATATCCTTGAGGTGGACGTGACCGATGCGGCCTATCCACTTGTTCAGTACCGCCAGGTGGTCTTCCCCGGAGAACACCAGATGCCCCGTGTCGTAAAGAAGGCCGAGCAGGGCGGGATCGGTGTTTTCCATAAGCCGGTCTATCTCTGCGGCGGTCTGAACCCCGGTCCCCATGTGGTGGTGGTAGGTGAGCTTCATCCCTTTTTCGGCGGCCTTCTTTCCCAGCCTATTGAGCCCTTCGCAGAGCCGCTTCCATTCCTCATCGGTAAAAAACGGCTTGGCATCGAAAACGGGAGAGTCCAGCCCTTGAATGGAATGTCCCTGTTCCGCCGCGCCTATGACTCTGGCGCCCACTTCGTAGAGGAAGTCCCGGTGTTTGATGAAAGCCGCTTCCACTTCTTCGTAGGACTGGGTGGTCAAAAAAGAACTGAACCAGGCGTTGCAAATGGTGAGCCCCCGGAGTTTCAGGGCCTTGTTGAGAACATCCGGATCTTTGGGGTACTTGTTTCCTACTTCGCTTCCGGCGAATCCCGCCAGCGCCATTTCGCTGACACACTGCTCAAAGGGGATTTCGCCCCCCAGATCCGGAAGATCGTCATTGGTCCACCCTATAGGGGCAATCGCTAATTTTATATCACTCATTTTCTCCTCCTAAAGAATTTGTTGCCGCAGGGCGATGATTGGCGGCGGAAAAGGGCGCATCCGTCTTTCAAAGGACGGTTCTACCCGTCACCTGCCAAACCGCCGTCCGCTTCTTAAAACTTCCTCGCCCTGGCGGTTTCTTCCGCCATGACTTGGGCCGCTTTCTCGACATCGGGGTTTTTCGACACCTGAGCCGTGCCAACCCGCCACCAGTTTTCGTATCCTCCGGTCATGGTTTTCGCGCCGACTTTGACATCGATGACCACAGGCTTCGTGGAGGCCAGGGCTTCCTTCACCGCAGCCGCCAGTTCTTCCGGGGTCCGGGCCCGCAGGCCCAGAGCGCCCCAGCTTTCGCCGTTTTTGGCGTAATCAACCTGAACGGAAGCGCCCGCCAGGAGGCCGGACTTTTCGTCCCTGGTCTTCCACTCGTTGCCGAAGTGGGTTATGCCCTGGCTGTTTTGCAGATTGTCTATGCAGTGGAAACCCGCATTGTCCAGGACCACTACGATGATCTTCTTTCCTTCCTGAACTGCCGTCAGTAATTCCGTGTGAAGCATGGTGTAGGCGCCGTCACCGATGATGGCGACGACTTCTTTGCCGGGACAGGCGATCTTGACGCCCAGGGCGGCGGCCACTTCGTAACCCATGCAGGAGAAGGCGTATTCCATGTGGTAAACGCCGGGCATTCTTGTGCGCCAGACTCGCTGCATATCGCTTGGGATGGAGCCTGATCCCGAGACGGCGATTACGTCTTTGGGGAGCAGGCGGTCATTGAGTTCGCCCAGAACCCGCGCCTGGGAAAGCAGGGGCTTGCCGTCCGCGCCGGGAGGGCAGTCCTCGTTGTAGAGGCGGTCAACTTCGGCCTTCCATTCGTCCCGGGCTTCCTGTATCTTCCCTCCCCAGCTTGAGGTATAGCCGCCGAGAGCCAGGGTAAGGGCTTCCAGGGTGAGTTTAGCGTCGGCGATGATGGGTTCCCCGTTCATCTTGTAGGCGTCGAAGGACGCCACGTTGATCCCCAGGATACGGCAGGCGGGGTTTTGGAAGAGCCATTTGGAACAGGTGGTGAAGTCCCCCAGCCTGGTCCCTGCGGCAATGATAAGGTCCGCTTCTCCGGCGAGTTTGTTCGCCGCAAGGCTGCCGGTGACCCCTATGCCCGAAAGATTGTAGGGGTTGTCCCAGAGGATGGTCCCCTTGCCCCCCTGGGTTTCGGCAAAGGGGATTTTCCCGGCGGCGCAGAATTGTTCCAGAGTTTCGCCGGCGTCTGAATACCGCACACCGCCGCCGCAGATGACCAGGGGCTTTTTAGCCGTTTTGATCATGGCCAACGCCCGCTCTATTTGGCCCTTTGTGGGGATGCGCCGTTCTATGTGATGAACCCGTTTTGCCAGGAATTCCTCCGGATAGTCCCAGGCTTCGCCCTGGACATCTTGGGGAAGAGATACGGTTACCGCACCGGTCTCAGCCGGATCCGTAAGCACCCGGAAGGCGTTGATGAAGGCCGTCATGAGCTGTTCAGGCCGCTGGACCCGATCCCAGTAACGGCTCACCGCCCGGAAGGCGTCGCTTGCGGTGTTGGAATAATCCGTGGGTATTTCGATCTGCTGGAGTACCGGATCGGGCTGGCGGCAGGCGAAGGTGTCCGACGGCAGGAAAAGCACCGGAATGTGGTTTGCCGTGGCGGTTCCCGCAGCGGTGACCATGTTGAGGGCGCCGGGACCTATGGAACTGCATACTGCCATCATCTGATGGCGGTCGTTCTGTTTGGCAAAACCTATGGCGGCGTGCCCTGCGCCCTGTTCGTTCTTGGCCTGGTAAAACCTGAGGGACGTATCCCCGGCGGCCAGGGCTTCCCCAAGTCCGACGACTACGCCGTGACCGAAGATTCCAAAAACCCCATGGACGAATTTGATTTCCTTTCCGTCAACTTCAACGTACTGGTTATCCAGAAACCGGAGGGCGGCCTGACTCATAGTCAATCGTATTGTTTTTCCCATATCTATAGACTCCCTAAAAAAATTTATAGGCTCAATTGAAGTGCTGAATGAACGTAATCTCTCACGGCTGCCATATCTTATCCTCAGGGCCCATGACCCACTTGTGTTCTTCTATAAATACCGGCGTATTGGTGGCCGGACCGTAATGGGCCCCCTCTATATGCCGGATCACCCACAAGTACCACATGGCGTATCCCGGAGCGGTTACATGAGGGTGAACTTCGCCGTCCCGAATCAGGATGGTGTCCTTATCCCGGATAATGTAGGGGGTCTCCCCAATGGCGGTAAGACCGAAACCCTGGGACGGGAGGAAGCGGTAGTGGTAGATTTCCGGCTGAGGATGGTGATGGGGCGGGTAGCTCGACCACTTGCCCGGCACTCCTATCACTTCGCCTATGACCAGGTTGGACTCCGGCCGGTTGGTATCGTCGAAGATAGTTCTGACAATGCGGGTGGAGGTTTCCCTCATGGTTCCCTTGCCCCGGAGTTCGTTCCGGCATTCTTCGGGGGAGTAAAGCCTGGCCGCAAAAGACTTGGCGTTGTCCGTAGCGCAGTAATAAAACTCCGCTCCCTCCGGTCCCGCCTTGATGCTGACCGCGCACTTGGCGGGCGCCGAAAGGCACCAAGGGGAATGGTCAAAAAGGTTAGGCCGGGAAATTTTCTTTTCTCCGCCTTCCCAGGCGATTTCCGCCGTTCCCGACGCAAGGAGCCAGACCTGTTCATTAATTTCCGACCGGCTCTCGCAGCCTTCTCCCGGCGCAAAGACAAGCACGCCGAAATCCATGAGCATATCAGCAGTCGCTCCGCTTCGGGGAACGAGGGCGGTATAGCCCTTGTTATAGGGTGGTTTATGATGAAACTGCATGGCGTCTCCTAATACCGGGCCCGGATCTCTTGCAGAGCTACAGGCCGTTTTTCTTTCAGCGATACAGCCGCCGCCAAAGCCGCATACATATCTTCCAGACCGTCTTCCCCGGTCACCGGCGCCGGCTTCTTGTCCAATACCGCATCGGTGAAGGCAATCATCTCGTTGATAAAGGCGTCCCGGTACCGTTCCAGGAAGAAATAGAGGGGTTTCTCCCCGGTCACCCCTTTTTCGTTGGAAAGCCTGACCGTGCTGGGCAGGTCGTTTTCCGCCGCCGCCGCACCCCCGGAACCAAAGACCTCCACCCGCTGATCGTAACCGTATACGGCCTTTCGGGAGTTGTCTATGACGCCGATGGCGCCGTTTTCAAACTTCAGGCTGACCAGGGCGGTGTCCACATCCCCGGCTTTGCCGATTTCGGGATCCACCAGCACCGCGCCGGAAGCGTAAACTTCGGCGATGTTGCTCCCGGCCTGGAAACGGGCCATGTCAAAGTCGTGGATCATCATGTCGATGAAGATGCCCCCGGAAACCGCCACATAGGCGGGCGGCGGCGGGGCGGGGTCCCGGGAAGTGATCTTTACGATGTGGACGCTCCCTATTTCTCCGGCCAGGGTAAGTTCCCGGATGCGGGCAAAATTGTGGTCGAACCGGCGGTTGAATCCGATTTGCAGGGTTACCCCCGCCTGTTTGACCGCTTCCAGGGCGGCTTTTACCTTGGGGACGCTCAGGTCTATGGGCTTCTCGCAAAAGATATGTTTCCCCGCCCTGGCTGCGGCGATAGTCAGATCCGCGTGGGTGTCGGTGGAACTACAAATTACAACCCCTTGTATGGCAGGATCCTTCAGTAAATCTTCCGGGTCTCCGGATATAATACGTGCGCCCAGCCCTTTGGCCCAAGCCTCCTGTTCCCCGGTCAGCTTGATGTCCGCGATCCCTTCAAGTTTGGCCCGGGGGATAAAACGGGCAATGTTCCCCCCGTGAATTTTGCCGATACGTCCGGCCCCAATGACTCCAATCCGCAGTGCTTCCGGCATTGCAACCTCCTCTGAATTCGCTTTCTTACTATAAATAAAGAAACCTTACAGTTCCCTTCAATTTCTGCAAACGTTTTTAATTATAAAAATATTCTATTACTGCTTTATCGTTTTGTAAAGGACTTTTTTTTAAAATCCTGAAAAAATTTCCTGATGCGGAAAAACTCGTAATTCATTATGTTATAAGCATTTACAGAAATAAATGGGAAAATTTAGGGAATTCAAAAATTTATGTTGACAAAAAAACCAAGAAGTTAGAGAATAATAGAAAACGTTTGCAGAAAAATATGCAGAAACGAGCTATTGGCCAGTACAGGAATAAAATATGCGGCGTCTTGCTTCCCGCGCTGGTCAAGAGGAGGCCATGTGGGACAGGATGTTTTATTACATCTAGAAAACATTACAAAACGATTTCCCGGGGTACTTGCGCTGGACAAGGTGAACCTCAAAATACGTACCGGGGAGGTTCACGGTTTAGTCGGGGAAAACGGAGCGGGCAAATCGACAATCATCAAAACGATCACCGGTGCTCACCGGCCCGATGAGGGAGATGTTTATTTTAACGGAAAAAAGCTTGAATCCATTACCCCCCATTATTCGATGTCCCTGGGCATCGCCTGTATTTATCAGGAATTGAACCAGGTGCCCCAGATGACGGTGGCGGAAAATATCTACCTGGGCAGGGAAAAGTTCAAGGTAAAGTCCCTGGGTATCCTGGACCGGGAAGCAATGAGGGAAAATTCCCGCAAGGTTCTTGCCGCTCTGGGCCTGGACATAGATCCCCAGGTCAACGTCGGCGCCCTGGGGGTAGGCAAACAGCAGATGATCGAAATCGCCAGGGCTGTTCAGGCGGACGCCCGGCTCATCATCATGGATGAGCCTACGGCCAGTCTGAGCGCCAAAGAGTCGGAGGAGCTTCTGCGGATTATCCGTTACCTCAAAGAAAAGGGAGTGGCCGTCATCTACATTTCCCACCGGCTGGATGAGGTTAAGGCTATTTGTGAGCGTGTCACGGTTCTGCGGGACGGCAAGACCATAGAAACCGTTGATGCCGGAGACCTCTCTATCGACGATATGGTCAAGAAGATGGTGGGCCGGGACATCACCCATAAGTACCCCAAAGTAAAGACGCCCATAGGCAGGGAAATGCTCAGGGTGGAAGGACTTACCAGAAAGGGGGCTTTCAAGGACATATCTTTCGCGGTTCACGCCGGAGAAGTTGTCGGAATAGCGGGTCTGGTCGGGGCGGGACGGACGGAAGTGGTCAGAGCCATTACCGGGGCGGATCCGCTGGATTCGGGCAGGATTTTTGTCGAAGGCAGGGAAGTGCGCATCCGCAGCCCCCGTGATTCAATTAAGGCGGGCATAGCTTTCCTTACCGAAGATCGCAAGGGTCAGGGCCTCATACTCATTCAGGACATCGAATTCAATTCGACGATTGTGAATCTGAAAAACTATGCCGGAAAGTTTTTTCTGAAACTTGGCCGGGCCAGGGCGGATGCCGAACGGATGGTACAGGAACTGCGCACCCGTACTCCCGGTGTCGATATGCCCGCCGGAAACCTGAGCGGCGGAAATCAGCAGAAAGTGGTTATCGCAAAATGGCTCCTTACAAAATCGAAGATATTCATTATTGACGAGCCTACCCGGGGCATAGACGTGGGTGCCAAGGTTGAAGTCTACAATCTTATCAACCAATTGGTGCAGAACGGGGCGGCAGTGATAATGATCAGCTCCGAAATGGATGAGTGCATAGGTATGTCCGACAGGATCATTGTCATGCACGAAGGCAGCGTAACGGCGGAACTTGCGGAAAGCAGGATAACCAACGAAAATGTGATGTATGCCGCATCAGGTATGACGGTTAATTAGTGTCTGTCCACAAAGTCGGTTGCTTTGTGGACAGATTTGGTATTTTTTAAGGTAAGAGGAAATTAAATGGCTGAAGTTCAAACGGCGGCCCGGACAAAAACGGGCGGCCAATCACTTGGAGAAAAAATCAAAAAAAATCTGTACAGTTTTGGTATTCTTTTGAGTCTGCTTATTCTTTGTTTGATTCTGACAATTCTGTCGCCCCGCTTCCTGACCGTTGACAATCTGATGAATGTCGCGTCCCAGGCGTCGGTAAACGCGATTGTTTCTATAGGCCTGTTCCTGGCGATACTGACATCCGGCATCGACCTTTCTGTCGGTTCAATTCTCGCGCTTTCCACCATGGGTATGGGTATTCTGGCGGTAAGACTCGGCCTGAATCCGGTTTTTTCCCTGATCATGTGCCTTGTCTTCGGCGCCCTGTTCGGCCTGATAAACGGCCTGATGCTTACCAGGCTTCGCCTTCCCCATCCCTTTATTTCAACCATGGGCATGAAGCAGATGGCCCGGGGTATAGCCCTGGCGATCACCGCCGCCCAGCCCATAAGCGGCTTCCACCCTTCAATTACCTTTTTCGGCAGCGCCCGGATAGGCCCGATTCCGGTTTCTTTCTTTCTGGTAGCGGTTCTGTATATAGGGATGTACCTGTTTCTGACCCGCACGGCTACCGGCCGGTACATTTACGCGGTGGGAGGCAACAAGGAAGCGAGCCGTCTTTCAGGGATCAACGTAAGCGGCGTTCTTAACCTGGTGTACACCATCAGCGGTTTCATGGCGGCTCTGGCGGGGATTGTGCTGGTCGGGCGGGTTGACTCGGCGTATCCCCTGGCGGGAACGGATTACGAATCCGACGCCATCGCGGCGGTTATCATAGGCGGCGCGAGCTTCTTCGGCGGCGTGGGCAAGATCGGGAACACGATAGTCGGCGTCCTCATCATCGCGGTATTGAGGAACGGCCTCAATCTGCTCAATGTCAATTCGGCGCTTCAGACGTTTACGATAGGCGCCGTTATTATCGTAGCGGTCTTCATAGACGTGCTGCGTCAACAAGTAATGAAAGCCAAGTAAAAGGCTTTTATTTATATTTTCATTACGGAGGATACGAAATGAACGTAAAAAAAATGAACATGGCGGTATGTGTGGTGGTTATGGCAAGCCTGTTGGCGACTGCCGTATCTTGTAATCGCAAAAAGGCCAATGAAGGAGAGGTTACGGTAGCGGCGGTGCTCAAAACAACGACCTCGCCTTACTGGCAGACGGTTGTGTCGGGGCTCAAAGACGGGGCGAAGGAATCCGGCGTAAAGCTTATCGGCCCCCTTGGACCGGCCACGGAAGACGCGGTTGAAGAACAGATCAATATGATCCAAAGCGTCATCTCCCAGAAGCCCGATGTGCTGGTACTCGCCCCGTCGCAGCCTCCCGCAACGGTAAAAGTGTTGCAGCAGGCCAAACAGGCGGGCATAAAAGTCATCCTTGTCGATTCTCCGATGCCGGACGATTTTACGGATTACGAAACCTTTATCGGTACCACCAACTACACCGCCGGTGTGGATGCGGCTAATATGATCATCAAGGCCGGGATCCCCCAGGGGGCCAACATTGTTCTCCTGGAAGGGGCTCCCGGAAACCCGACCATGACCCAGCGTTGCGACGGTGCCGAAGACACCTTCAAGGCGGCGGGCTTCGTAATCGCCTCCCGGCAGCCCGCCTATTCCGACAAGGACCGGGCTTTTACGGTCATGCAGAACATCCTGCAGACCACCCCCAACGTGGCCGCGATATTTTCCGCCAATGACGATCAGGCCCTGGGGGCGTGGAGGGCCGTCAACCAGGCCGGTAAGCAGGCGGTGGTTGTCGGCGTGGACGGTACCAGAGACGCGTTGAATTCGATTCAACGTAATGAACTCTACGGCTCCATGGGCCAGAATTCTTACCAGATGGGTGTCCTCGCGATTGAAAATGCGGTAAAACTGATGAAGGGAGAGGCCATTGACAAGCGGATTGACAGCGGCACGACCCAACTGACCATTGATAATGCGGGGAAACAGATTGAGTTCCTGGATAAGATAGGCGGTTAAAAAACACTGCCGGGTGTATGCGCCCACTTAAGCCGGGTGTATGCGCCCGCCCAAGAGGAGGTTGTGTGTGAAAAAGGTACGAATAGGCTCGGTCGGGCTGGGACGGCTTGGGCTTCAACACGCAGTAAATACCGCTTCCCGGATACAAAACGCCGAACTCGCCGCGCTTTGCGACGTGGACGGGGCCAAGCTGAACGAAACGGCGGATAAACTTGGGGTCCCGCGCCGGTTTACCGCCTTTGAGGACCTCGTCGCCTGTGCGGACATTGACGCCGTAGTTTTAGTGTCTCCCTCGGGACTCCATACCCGTCAGATTTCCGCCGCCCTGGCCACCGGGAAGCACGTCTTCTCCGAAAAACCCCTGGGGGTCACGGTAGCCGAGTGTAAGGAAGCCGAGAAGGCGGTGGAAGCCCACCCCAAACAGGTGTTTATGCTGGGCTTTATGCGGCGCTTTGACGAAGCGTACAAATACGCTCACGACAAGGTTGCTGCCGGTGAGATCGGACGGCCCCTTCTTTTCCGTTCCTACAGCCAGGACCCGGAGAAGTTCATCCAGGACGCCATCGCCTATGCCGGACATTCGGGCGGCCAGTTCCTGGACATGGCGGTTCACGACATAGACCTGGCCCGGTGGTTTACCGGATCCGAACCCACGACGGTCTACGCCATAGGCGGCTGTTACGCTCACCCTGAGTTCGCCCAATACAAAGACGGGGACAATGTTTCCTGTCTCATGAAATTCAAGAACGACTGTATGGTTTTCCTATTCGCCGGCCGTACCGCCCCCCACGGGTACAACGTGGAAACCGAAATCATCGGGACCAAAGGCATCCTGCGTATTGCCAACGTGCCCCAGAAAAATCTGGTGGAAATTCTGGACGGTTACGGGGTCCGGAAAGAATGCAGCGGGAATTTCCTGGAACGGTTTGACACGGCGTATGTGAACGAAGTGCAGGAATTTGTAAACTGCATCATCGAGGGCCGCAAGCCTGAGGTGACGGTTTACGACGGGACACGGGTATCGGAGATCGCCTATGCCTGTAAGTCCGCATTTGAGCAGGGAACCCTGCTTACGTTCTAATCCCCTGGAGCCAGCCCCTGAAAGAGGGGCAGGGAATAGTGAACGAATACAGTGAAGAGTGGAAGACGGGGGGCATGAGGGATCCGTTATGGTTAGCATCAAGGATATTGCCAGACAGGTGGGGACTTCCCCGTCCACGGTTTCCCGGGTAGTAAACGGAAAAGCCCACGTCAATTCCGAGAAGCGGAAACAGATCCTGAGCCTGATAAAAGAGACCGGGTACGTGCCGAATAAAGCGGCGCGAAGCATGGTGCTGGGCCGGAGCTTTACCGTGGGGCTGGTGATCGCCGACATCTTTAATATGTTTCAGCAGCAGCTTTTTTCGATTATTGAGCGGCATTTGGAGGCCTTGGGCTATCACACCCTTTTTTTGTTTGTGAAGTTTGACGAGGCCGGGGAGGAAGCCTGCCTGAACCGCATCAAAAAAGAAAAGCTCGACGGGATCATCCTGTTTCATGAGTTGAACCACGCCGGGTTTTACGAGTATTTTACCCGGGCGGGCCTTCCGGTGGTGGCGGCCACCTGCGGGTACCATGATTTTCCGGCGGTTCGGGTGAACGATCAGCAGGCGGCGTTTGAGGCGGTCTGCCATCTGATCAGCTTAGGGCACCGCAGGATCAACATGATCAACGGCAGCGGCCATTCCTTTGGCAACCAGCGCCTGGAGGGGTATTACCGGGCGATGGAGGCCCTCAAGCCGGTCCGGGAGGCGGGGCAGGTGGCGGCGGTGCCCCACTATACCGCAGAGTACGGCATGGCGGGGATGCGGGAACTGTTGCGCCGGGGCCGGGATTTCACCGCCCTCTTTGCCTCCACCGATGAATTGGCTATCGGGGCTATCCGGGTTCTGAGGGACGATGGGCTGCGGGTCCCCGAGGATATTTCGGTGATCGGCTTTGACGATATCAATATGTCGAATTATATCGTCCCCCGGCTGACCACCATACATCAGCCCCTGGGGGCGATAGGGGAAGAAACCGCCCTGGCCCTTCACCGCCGGATCGTCGGGGGGGCGTCCCTGAAGGCGGAACAGATCTTTCCCCACCGGCTGATCATCCGGGAATCAACGGGGCCGGTAGATGCGGGGAATAGGGAAGACGCCGCGTTCCACGGCTATGCTCCCCAAGCCCCCTGTTTTAACATTTGACAAGTTCTCCGGTTTATTGATATACTGGAAACATCCCTGCAGATGACCCGGAGGGGCATTTTTCCATTATCGGAGGAGCAAGCCGTGGCAGCGGTCCATGAAATAAAAAAAATTGAGAATCATCTGGTTCAGAAGGTAAAAACCCTTTCCATTGACGTTGCCGGGGGCCTGAGCGGCTTTTTCAAAACCTTGGGTAAGATTATCAGCCAGCACTATACTATCGTGCTGGTCCCCCATTCGGAAAAAAAGGTCTACAATTTTCACCTCACGGTGCTTTCGGCGGCCTGCTTTGTCCTGATCCTGGCCGGAGTGGGGGGGGGGCTGGTCTTTTACGGCCGCTCCCTGGGAGGCGCACGGGGGGTTTTGGCGGATAAGGACCCCCGGCTGAACGACGCTCAGGCAAGCCTGGATCAACTGCGGGATGAGATAGCCCGGCTTCTCCAGCAGTCCCGGGGCTTCCAATCGACCCTGTCCCATACCCTCTCCACCCTTGGGGCGGAGGGCCCCAACGTCAACCCCACCGTTGCGGAAGGCCTGTCCTCCCTCTTCGATATTCGGAACGTGAGCGGGGAAACCCTCCAGGAGGTACGGGACATCCAGCTTCTGGCCACCTACCTTTCTTCGGTCGTGCAGCCCCTGGAGGAACTCAGGACCATCCTGGACTCTCAGAGCGCCCTCCTTACGGAAATTCCCAGTATATGGCCCATCAAGGGCGGGATAGGCCACATATCCATGCTCTTTGGGCAGAACAAACACCCCTTTACCGGCCAGTATTATATCCACAAGGGCATCGACCTTTCCACCTACCGTCAGGGAGACCCCATTGTGGCCACCGCGGACGGCCAGGTAGTAACCATAGAAAGCGACGCGGGGGGATTTGGGAACTACGTGATCATCCGGCATAAACACGGGTTTTATACCCGCTACGCCCATATGCTGTCCTTCCGGGTAACCACGGGCCAGCGGGTCCAGCAGGGGGAGGTCATCGGCTATATCGGCAATACGGGACTTTCCACGGGTCCCCACCTCCACTACGAGGTCCACATTGGCTCCGACGTGGTGGACCCCTTCAAGTTTATTACGATCCGTTCCAACAATGCCTGGACCGGCCGTTAGGGGGGGGCCGATGTCATTGTCCAAACGGGATCGGTTCTCGATAAATACCATCATCGGTCCCGGTACGGCGGTATACGGGGACATAGAATCCGGGGGATTTATCCGGGTGGACGGCAGCCTGCGGGGGAACCTGACCGCCCGGGGACAGATCGTGGTGGGAGAAAAGGCCCGGATAAAGAGCAATATCAGCGGGACCAGCATCACCATCGGCGGGGTGGTGCACGGCAACGTCCTGGCCAGCGAACGGCTCATTGTCCTCGCCACCGGCCTGGTCCTGGGGAACATCGTAACCCGCCGGATTCAAGCCGATGAGGGATGCTTCATCCACGGCAAAATACGGGTCTGCGGCACCGATGAAACATGGAAAACCGCCGCCGCGGAAATTGCCGGGCCCCCTAAGGTCCCGGGTATCGAAGCCCTCAAGCCCCCGGAAATCCCCGCCACCGCCGCCCCCGAGAACGGTCCGCCCCTGTTGCTCTCCTAGGATAGGACATGGCTAAAATTACCGAAGGCCTCCCCCCCTTTAACCCCGCCGCCTACACCGTCCAGCCGGGGGAAGCCAAAAAGGAGCGGTTGCGGGGCGGCGCCCCAACGGAAAAGGCCCGGCCGGTACGCTTCGCTGCCCTCCTGGAGGAAACCGCGGCGGAACCCCTCCCCCCGGACGCCGGAGGGGACCTCCAGGAGCTTCTGGACGAGGTTCACGGCAGTGGGGACGATCTCAAACAACGGCCCTTCCCGGAGGAGGTAAAACGGTATAAGAAGGCGGTGAGAAATTTCCTGCGCTATATCGTTGAACGGGGCTACACCGCGGAACAGCAGACCGGAATTCCCAATTCCCTCAAACCCGGTTTTAACTGGCGCCGGGGGGCGGTCCAGTCCCGGGACCGGACCGTTTACACCCTGATTCAGGTGGCGGATCGCAAACTGGAACAGTTGGCTGCGGGAATCCTGGCAGGCCAGATTACCCAACTGGAGCTGCTTGCCAGGGTTGATGAAATCAACGGTATCCTGATAGATTTAGTGCGGTAAGGTAATGACGCCGTAAACGGCGCCATACAAGGATGCGCGCATCCTTGTACGCGCGCATAAAAAGGATAGGATATGGATGAGTCAGATAATTACGATGATATACTGCCGGAAGATCTGGATGAGGATATATCCGCCCTGGAGGACAACCCCTCGGAAGAGGGGATAGAACAACGTACCGATATCATCGTAAGCTCCGGGGCCGAACCCCTGTCCCCGGATACCCCCGTATACCGGTTGCGGCTCATCTATTCCCACGAAACCTTCCTGGCCGTCTACTCCGGGGATCCCCTGGAGCCGGGAAGCATGGTCCTGGTACCCACCCGTTATGGCCGGGATCTGGCCCAGATCATCGGCCCCATCCGGCGGCGGGACCCCCAGATTTTTTCGGAGCTTACCCGGATAGAACGGCCCGCGACCAGGGAGGATCTGGAAAAAGCCGATCATAACCGCCTTCAGGAACAGGAGGCCTTCCGGATCTGCAGACAGAAGATCGAGCTTCACGCCCTGGGGATGAAGCTGGTCTCGGTCCATTATCTCCTGGAAGAAGCGAAGATCCTCTTCTTTTTTACCGCAGAAAACCGGGTGGATTTTCGGGAACTGGTCAAGGACCTCGTGGGCGTCTTCAAAAGCCGGATAGAACTCCGGCAGATCGGGGTGCGGGATGAATCCCGGGTCATCGGCGGCCTGGGGATCTGCGGCAGAGGCTACTGCTGCCACATGGTTTCGGATAAGCTCAAGCCGGTCTCCATAAAAATGGCCAAGGATCAGAACCTTTCCCTCAATTCCATAAAGATTTCCGGACTCTGCGGACGCCTCCTCTGCTGCCTCGCCTATGAACACTGCTTTTACGGGGAACAGCGCCGGCTCATTCCCCCGGAGGGCTACAAACTCAGCTACGAAGGGGCCCAGTGGAAGGTATTGGAGGCCAATGTCATCCTGGGGCTGGTAAAAATCGGCTCCGAGGACGGACGCCAGATCCACATATCCGCCTCGGCCTTTGAAAAAATCGACGGCCGCTGGAGCATCGTGAAAAAAGACTAGCAGGTTACTTAGACCAAAACTTTGGATATGGGTGATTATAGGAAAGAAAAAAAATTCTCACCGCAAAGGCGAAATCGAAATCGAACCTCGGTTCGCGGATATGTAAAGCACCGATTCTTTCCTTTCTTCTTCGCCTTATGCGCCTTTGCGGTTAAAACTTCTTCTTCCCTGTTTTTCTCCATACCCTGTGATTTAGCTTGAACACCCCCGCTAGCGAGGGGTCTTGGCTATGGTACAGATCCGGCCGGCTATCTTCTCCAAGGAGACCTGTTCCATGACGTGCCCCAGTTCAAAGGCAACCCGGGGCATCCCGTAGACCACCGCGCTGGTCTCGTCCTGCCCCAGGGTCATCCCCCCCTCCTTGTAGATGGTCCCGAGCTGCTGGGCGCCGTCCCGGCCCATGCCGGTCATGATTACCCCCAAGGTGTGATTGGTGTAAGCCATAGCCACCGAGGCGAAGAGTACATCTGCCGACGGGCGGTGTCCCGACACCTGCGGCGCGTCGGAGAGGCGGACCACAGCGGAAAAAGGTTTTTTTTCTATTTCCAGATGTTTATTACCTTGGGCGATGAGAATTCGGCCCGGCCGCAGGG
>JAITBO010000137.1 GCA_031283505.1 Treponema sp.
TCGCAGGACTTGTTATTTTTCCAAGAAACTGTTCAACCACAGGAAAGCTTTTGATATGGCTTTTTTTTACATCAATTATGGTTTTGTTTGAGAACTCATCATACTTTCTGGATCACCTCCGCAAAAGGTTATCACCGGATACCCTTTCCGCTATCGGAAAGCAGACCGGAAAGAAAAAGCAGCCATCCTGAACGAAGTGCAGTTTATCACCGGATATAACCGGAAGTACGCCCTGCGTATCCTCAACAAGCTACAGACTCCAAAGGCCCTGCTTGTCGTTAATGGCAAGGCGGTCAAACTCAAGCTACAGAAAAAAAAACCGCCAATCGGACGAGCAAAAAAATCTATGCCGATGAGGTCATCGCTTCCCTCCGCTTCATCCGGGCCTTCTTCTGGTATAAATGCGGTCGGAAACGAAGTTTCCGCAGGTCCTGGCTCCCCTCATCCGCCAGCAAATGCCTTTCATCGCCTTCTGGCCCGCTTTCGGCATTACCTCCGCCGTTAGGGAAAAGCTCCTGGTCATCAGCCCCGCCTCCATTGACCGCTCCCTCAAAAAAGACAAGGCCGCACTCGCTCTCAAGGGCAAATCCCTCACCAAACCCGGAGATCTCCTCAAACACCGCGTCCTCATCCGTACCTTATACACCTTGCAAGAGCGGAAACTCCCCGGCTTTATCCAAATCGATACTGGAGGACTTTAGTCTGCCATCACTGCGGACAGACCACTTCCGGCCAGTATATCCTCACCCTCACCGATGTCGCCTCAGGCTGGATCGGTCTGTATTCCCTCTTCAACAAGGCTCTCCGCTGGACCTTTGCCTCCCTCTTGGACATCTGTACATCCCTTCCCTTCCCCCTGCGGGAGTTCCATCGGAAACAAAGTTTCCGCGCGATAACGGCAGCGAATTTATCAACCAGGTCATCGTCGATTGGCACCGCAACCCGCTCTACCCCATCCCCTTTACCCGCTCACGAGACCATCAGAAAAATGACAACGGTGTCGTTGAACAAAAAACTGTGTCGTTGTCCGTGAGTATATCGGCAAGACAGGCCTGGAGGGGGAAATCCTCCAGGCCTGTCTTTGCCGGGGTCTACCGCTCCCTCGTCCCCCTCCTCAATTTCTTCATGCCCACCATGAAGCTTGAAAGCAAAGTGAAGGCCGGTTCCAAAGAGATCAAAAAATACGACAAACCTCGCAGTCTCTGCCAGCGTCTTCTGGAGTCGGCTGCGCTGTCGCCCAGGGTAAAAGCGGAACTGACCCTGTTCTGCGCCTTTTACAATCCGGTTCAGTTGCAACACAATGTCAACAAGGCTATCCTCGCGTTGCAGGAGGCCATTGCTGCCCGGTCCCTTCCTTCCAGAAAGTTATTTTTTTCTAAATGAGGCATTTCGGGATTCGAATTGTACCTGTAATTCACAAGTGATAAGTTCACCCCCTATAGTAACGAGGGAAACGTTCACCCCCTCGGATATAGTAGGAGACATGAGATACTTGATGAGTAAAGCAGAGTTAGGGAAACCTGCCTTGATACAAGGGGCGATTGACGGAGTTTATGCGGTTAGAGAGGCGGCCAAAAGATTAGAGGTAAGCAACCGGCGGGTAAAACAACTGAAACATCAGATGAGGGAACAAGGTGAGGGAACGGTGATTCATGGGAACGCGGGAAAACATCCAGCTAACTACCGGCACAGAACTACGGAAGCGGCTCATCACCTTGAAACAAAACAGCCTGTATGAATCCATGTACCATTAAGTCCCCGGATAATTCAGTTCCTCCCGCGACGGGTTCTTCAGTACCGCCGCATAGCGTTTAGCTTCCCATTTGGCCATATCCAGGTTCTGTTCCTGCCAGTTGCCACACTCTGCCGGAGCGGCGCCGGGAATGGCCCCTTCAAAGGCGGTAATCCAGTCCAGCATCTCCCGGACCAGAGGCAGGGCGTCTTCGGAAGAGAGGTCTCCTTCCAGGATCATGTAACACCCGGTCCGGCACCCCATAGGCCCGAAGTAGACTGCCCGGTCCGCCCAGTCCTTGTGAGAACGGAGGAAGGTCGCCCCAAGGTGTTCGATGGTGTGCAGGGCGGGTATGTCGATGACCGGTTCCGTATTCGGCTGCTTTAAACGGAGATCAAAGGTGGTGAGTATCGTCTCTCCAAACTTGTCTTTTCTGGACACGTAAAGCCCCGGTTTTAACCTGAGATGATCGACTTGAAAACTGGCAATCTTTTTCATAAGGTTCTCCTGTTTATCTGCGCGGTTACTCTGTTACCAATTACGTATGATACGACGGACTATTTCCCCGGAATGTTTAGAAGCAACGGGAAGGAATTCATCGAACTTCATAGGAGACTCTGCGCCGGCTATATCGGACACGGCCCGGATGATCAGGGCTGGAACGGAAAACAGGAAACAGGTATGGGCGATGGCGGCCCCCTCCATTTCCACAGCCCGGACATGGGGAAAAACCCGGCGGACCCGCTCTATCTTTTCGTCCATGTCCATGAACACATCGGCGGAACCGATAAGGCCCCTGACATGATGAAACGTTTCGGGGAGACGCCCTTCCCGCACGAGTTCGTCTACCGCCTGTTCCGTCCTGCGTATAAGGTCCTCCGGGACCGCGAAGACCGCCGGCATACCGGGAATCTGCCCCGGCGCGTAACCCGAACTAGTAACGTCCGCATCATGGTAGATCAGTCCGTTGGAAATGATGGCATCCCCAAAACCGAGGGTGCTGTCTATGCCCCCGGCGGAACCGGTATTGATCACCGCTTCCGGGTGATACCGTTCTATGAGCAGGGCGCAGCCTACAGCGGCATTGACTTTGCCTATACCGCAACGCAACAGTACCACCGGTTTTCCTTCCAGCTTCCCCCGGATAAATTGATTTCCCGGCCCCGCAGGAAAAGACTCTACTTCTGTCATAGCCTTGCGGAGCATGATAATCTCATCCTCCATGGCTCCGATTATACCGATCATATTACATGACCTCCATATCCGAATCTTCCTCCGGCAGTTTTTCTACTATTTTGACGGCGGCCTTTTTTTCAAGCTGTTGAACTTTATAGAACAAACCCCGGGGATAGGATATAGTGGTCCGGTTCCTGCCGTTTGCCTTGGACTGATATAGCGCCTCGTCCGCCCGGCGAATGATCTCGTCCGCCGAAAGTTTCGTATGTTTGTTGAAGGTGAAAATCCCCAGGCTGATGGTCACCTGGGGCAGCGGCTGGGACCAGGGGACCACCATGGCGGCAATGGAGTTCCGCGCCCGTTCCGCCACGATTAGGGCGGTATTCTGGTCCGTGTTCGGGAGGAGAATAGTGAATTCTTCGCCCCCAAAACGGGAAGGTACATCCTCAAAACGGACGCTCTGTTTGATGACCAGGGCGATACATTCAAGAACCTTATCCCCCGCCAAATGCCCATAATTGTCGTTAAAGAGCTTAAATCTGTCCACATCAATGGCAATCAGAGACGATTCCCGTTCCCCGCGATTCGCATGGGCGATTTCTTCATTCAACCGGGTTATAAAAAAACCATGATTGAAAAGACCGGTTTTTACGTCCCGAACGGAATGTTCATAATGAAGGTGATTCTGAATGGCCTGAGAAACAAAGGACATGATCTGGTTCAGAAAATTCAGTTCCTGCCGGGTATAGAAGTCCACCAGCATCTTGGCCCCCACCAGGATAATACCATAGAGTCCGCCGGAAGGCCCCAGAATGGGAATCACCAGTTCCGGAGCCAGCATATCCAGATTTTTAAACAAACTGTCATCGCCGCTCTTCTCTATGTGCGACCTCAGAAACTTATAATTGACGGACTGCCGGTTCTTTTGGAAAAATGGTTCCAGGGGATTGATGGAATCAATACTGACCGGCAGGTCTACCATTTTATAATTCTTATACGCCTTGATGGTCACATCAGGCTTATTCTGATGGGCCTTCCACAGGAAAACGATGAAGGAAGGAAGGAACTGATCGGAAATCTGCCAAACCGTAGCATCCATGATGTCATCAATAGAAGTCCGGTTGAAAATTTCCGCCGCGCCGGAAAGAAGACTCCTGCAATGACGGATCTCCTGATTCAGTTCGTCAATATATTTGAATACCCCAATACTCTGAAGAAAAGAATAGTTTTCAATAATTTTTGGATTTGATAAAAAATCCTTTTCGTAGTCTACCATACCATGTCAATACTATGTCAATGAAAAATGATCCGCCACAGTTTGTCTCCATTCAGCCCTATTCCCCTTATCTTCCCATTCGATGATTTTTTTTACCTTGAAATTTCGGGTATCCTGAGGGTTAGCGAAATACACAATACCGAACCGGCCTCCTCCTATATAAGTAACCGTGTCTCCTCTTTCTATCTTTTCGTTCTCCGAAATTCGTGAGATGATGCAGTCAAAATGTGCCGGCGCTCCGGTAATCCTGTCCGTCACAGCCGAGGCAATATCCTTAACCGGTTTTCCGCAAATGGAACAATCTGGAGAGGGAAGCGGATCTGCGGACAATTTTACCGGAGTCCACTTGGGCCGGTCAAACATGACTCCCCGTTTTTTATCAAAATGATAAGATTCTCCTCCCTTCTTTTTGCCCTGGTTCTGCGGATTATTCTGCCAGCCGTCACCACTTTTATCCCGGCGCTTGAAGGGTTTTCTATAGTTGTTTCCACTTTTTCCATTGCCGCCCATGAACCAGTCCTCCTTGGGGAATATCCAGAATATCATTGCTCAAAACCTGGGCAATACGCTGTATGGCTTCGTTAAGATACACCTCATTATTTATCTTTTTACGTAAAAATTCAATTCTGGAATGAGGCATCCGGCCTTTCTCCTGAGTCCCGGTCATACAGACTCCATAAACGCCGATTCAAGGCGGATTGCTTTTTCGGGACTGATAAAAATGACATCAAAGCGAACGGCCATACTATTATATTCTCGATGAGCCGAGAGAAAATACTTAGCGGTTTCTATAATCCTCCATTGCTTTTTCCTGTTTATCCCGTAAGACAGGCTCTCTATCCCGTAAACCGACCAGGCTTTTACTTCAATGAATACCAGGGTATCTCCGTCCAGGGCGATAAGATCGACTTCTCCCGCCGGGGAACGCACATTCCGGGCAATGATCCGCATTCCCTCCGCTTCCACTTCGGCTGCGGCCCTGTTCTCTCCTTCCCGGCCCTTGTTCATGCTTTTTGCGGAAAGTTTCTGGGATCGAGCGCCCTGGTGATGAAAAGGTTCTTCTCTATTAAGGAGATCTACGACTTTTCCCTCTTTAGGCTGAATTTCCATGCCTTTTTCATCGATCATAATCCGTATTTTTGGCCGCAAGGGAGCTTCTCCTCTGACATCGGCGACCCGCGCCACAACACCGTTATTCAGGCGTATGATCGAACCTATGGGATAAATCCCCATGATTTTGACAAAAGCCTTGAGTACATCAGGATCAAACCGGCGGGAATTGTCGGAAAGAATATTTTTCATGGCCTGGTACCCTATCATGGAATTCCGGTAAGGTTTCTCGCTCACCATGGCTTCAAAGGCATCCACCACAGAGACGATACGTGCGCCCATGGCGATTTCCTGCCCCCGGAAACAACGGGGATACCCTTCCCCGTTCCAGTATTCATGGTGCTGTATGACGATACGTCCCACATCCTCGGAAAACTTGAGTTCCGTACAGACGATGTTGTAAGAATAAAAGGGATGCGCCTGCATCTGCTGGGTCTCTTCAGGGGAAAGCCCCCCGCGTTTATCCAAAATCTCCCGGGGCAGCCTCAACATCCCTACATCATGCAACAAGGCGCCTGCAATGAGCTGCCGTATGTTCTGATCCGAAAATTTGAACTCCTGGGCGATTAAGGCCGAAAGTATGGCGGTGTTTACGGAATTTTTGGCCAGTTCACGGCTCTGTACTTCGTTCCCCAAAATGTAGCCAATCGTGGTAATCCGGTTCTCGTTAATGGCCAGGAGCAGTCCGTCCGTTATGACGGCAATAGCCTGAATATCCGGAACAGTGCCGGAAGCTATATTGATAAAAAAATCATCGAGCCCTTTGATAAGATCCAGATAATTCCGGAAAATAATGTCGATTTTCTGATCTTCAGGAATTATCCTGCCCATCAGCACCGTCTTGGTCTGCTCCGCCGAAGCCTTCCCCGGAGAACCCTCAGCCGGTTGCCCGGCTCCGGATTGTCCCTTGGCCGTCTTTCCGGAGACAATGGCATCCTCTGAAGATTTACCTATAATGTCCCCATCGGTTTCAACCGTTTCTATACCCCAGGAATGGAGTCGTTCAATATCCTTTGCCTGTATCTCTACCCCGGCAGGGACAAGAAGATTAACATCATCAATGTAAACAGGTTTTGAAAATATAAAACCTGCCTGTAGAGCGCTGACCAAAACCTTCATCCTTGAGCTTCCTTTGCAAATACAAACGCCAGTATCTTTGCCGTCGCTTCCCAGCACCACTGAGGCACATAGTCCCCCGGTTTAAGACTGGTCGTCAGCGCCGCTGCCAAGGCAGGATTTTCTACTACAGCGACTCCCGCCTCTTGCGCCAACTCTATGATCCATTCCGCTTCCCGGCCCTGTCCGGAAGCAACCATACGAGGAATCCCTTCTTCCGGGTTATACTCAATGGCCGAGGCAATTTTCCGCTGTTTTTCTATCTCTATACCTCCTCATTTACAGAAAACAAGGCTTCATTTCTGCATTCCGCCAATAACGATTCATTGTCCCGCAGGATCACCCTCCCTATGGCCGGTCCCAGGGCCTCTCGAATTTCCCGTTCAAAGGTTTCCCGTTCACGCTGTCCCGGCGGAGGCCAAAGGGAAACCCAGGCGTCTATAAAAGGCGCGGTTTCCACACCCTGCCGCCGCTGCGGACAGGCGGGCCGGTTCACCACAAACAGCCAGCGCCGGTCTTCTCCTGCAATATCTACCGCAAGCCGGGCGTCTTCCTTGCCATTCCTGGCCGTCACCCGTATCGAAACCAGAAACCGTTTTCCTCCCGCAGAAACCTGAAAAGGATAAACCATCCAACGATCCCCATCTTTGCCGGGTATACTGTTTAATATACTCAATAACGGCTCATTACCATCAATGTCATCCCGAATTTTTTTCAATTCGTCCGCATCCGGAATCCCGGATAAGGAAACCTGGCTTGGTTTATCCCCCTTTCCATCTTCCCCGGAACTTTCAGGCGGCAGGCCGTCCCTCCCGGATTTCTCCTGTCCACCTTTTTGGTCCCGGCGGGCGTCGGGGTCTATGGCCGCCGTATACTTCTCCAGAGCTTCCGGGGTAAGCTTTACCCCTTTATCTACGGCAGCCGTAGCGGACAGGGCGGCGGATTCCCGAGGTATATTAAGGGACAGGACTTCCCGCCTGAGCCGGGTGAGCAGGATCGGGTCCATGGGCAGAGAAAAATAACGCGCAAAGGAAACAATGGCGGTAGAAAGGGAATCCGGCGGGAGGTTCAGGGAACGGACCAACCGGGCCAATGCTTCCGTCCACATTTGAGGCGCTTCAAGTCGGGAATGTCCCTGGGGTATACCAGGTCCGGATTGAAACTGAAACACCGGGCTTTCCATACCCTGTCCGGGGACTTTTGAAAACGAAGTTTTTTTGACGGAGGGGGCGGCGTCTACAGACGGTAACGCCTTGCCGGAAAGCAAAACGCCGCCTGAAGGTGAAACTCTGGCAGGAGGAACGAGTTTACCGGGTTCCGGACCCGTGAGTTTCACCGGTTCCTCCCAAAAACAAGCGTTTTATACCTGAGCCGAAGTGGCGGACTGGGTAGCCGGGGCGGTTTTCGCCGGAGAGTTTTTCCTGATGATGCGTTCCTTAATCTTGGCGGCCTTACCGATCTTGTCCCGGATATAATAGAGTTTGGCCCGGCGGACTTTACCGGGACGGGCAAGTTCCACCTTGGCGATACGGGGAGAATGGAGGGGAAATACCCGTTCAACTCCAACGCCATAGGAGTTCTTTCTGACCGTGAAGGTCTTACCCAACTGGGCATTCTTGATGGCGATAACCAGGCCTTCGTAGACCTGGATCCGTTCATTCTTGCCTTCAACGATTTTAAAGTGAACCTTTACGGTATCCCCAACATTGAAATCATCCAAATTGGTTTTCATCTGGGAGGCTTCAATCGCCTTAATCTCGTTCATCTTTCCACCTCAATTCCTCTATGAACTGACCAGTTTCCCGGTCAAATAGTCCCAAGGTTTCTCCCCGGTCTATTAAATCCGGCCTTACGGCCAGGGTTTTTTCCACCTGTTTTCTGCGCCGCCAGCGGCGGATGTTCTCGTGATGCCCGGAGAGCAAAACCTCCGGAACTTTTAGTATAGCATAAATCTCCGGTCGTGTATACTGGGGATACTCCAGTAAATTACCGGAAAAGCTCTCTTCCTCCAGAGATTCCGGGGTAATCACTTCGTCCAGGAGCCTGTAGGTGGCGTCTATCAGAGCCAGGGCGGCCACCTCTCCGGAAGAAAGTACGTAATCCCCTACGGAAATCTCATCATCCGCGTAAAGGTCGATGATGCGCTGGTCTATCCCTTCATAACGACCGCAGATAAGGACCAATTCCGTTTCCCTGGCCAGTTCCCGGGCAACAGCCTGGGTAAAAGGCCTTCCCGAAGGGGAAAGGTAGATTACCCGCCTGCCGGCGGCTTTACCGGGTACAACTCCTTCCTTAACCGACCCCGCCGTCTGGCCATTCGAGACCTGCGTCACCGGACGGGGATTGACCCCCAGGGATTCCAGAGCCAGGCCCAGAGGTTCGGGTAACATCAGCATACCAGCGCCGCCGCCATAAGGGGCGTCATCGCAGGTATGGTGCTTGTCCCGGGCAAAGTCCCGTATATTCACAGGCCGGTACTCTATGACGCCCCGGTTTACCGCCTTCGCCATGATGGAAGCGGCAAAGTAAGCGTCCGTAATCTCCGGAAAAAGGGAAAGCACCGTATACTTCATTTAGAATCCATTAGAATCCGTATGATTCAAGAATCTGTGGATTCAAGAATCCATTGGCAGAGAAGTACGGCCCGGCCTTGCTCCGGACTGACATCTCCAAAAAATTCCTTTCTAAAGGGGACTAACCTGAGTTCTCCCGAAGGGAGCTTCATTTCCACAAGGTCCCCGCCGCCCCCTTCCAGAACATCCGTCACCCGCCCTAAGACCTCCCCATCCGGGGAGACCACAGCTATACCTTGCAGGTCCCCGATATAGTATTCATCCGGTCCCAAGGGAACGGCATTTTTCCGCTCCGCAATGATTTCCGCCCCTTTAAGGGACTTGGCGGCTTCGGGAGAATCTATCCCCTTGAGCTTGACGAGCAGGGACTCGCCCTTTTCTTCAAACCTTTCTACCTCAAAAGACCACTCTTTACGGTCCCGGCGTACTATCATCTGCCGCAACTGGACGATATGAACGCTTTCTCCGGAAAGAGAACGGACTTTGACGTATCCTTCCAGGCCAAAAGGAGCTCCCAGGATACCTACCACGAATTGAGCAGTCAATTTGTCAGTCTAAAATCTCCAGAACCGTATGTTTCCCGGACTTTGCGGCAGCCGCCTGCAAGACGGTTCTGATAGCCTTGGCAATACGACCGTGTTTACCGATCACCTTGCCTATGTCTTCCGGGGCGACCCGGAGTTCCAAAACGGTAGCTTTTTCCCCTTCCACAGCGCACACCGTCACCGCAGAAAGGTTATCCACCAAGGATTTCACGATATATTCAATCAGATCCTTTTCCATTATTTTCTCCTCATATAACGGAAGCCCCGGACAAATTACCGGGGTTCCATGGAAAAACCGTCCCCGCTCTGGTCAAAACAGACCCCATATACGGGTCCTAAAACGCTTTTCCACCACGCCGTATGTCCTAAAGTCAGATCTGAGAGAGCACTGCGGACGATTACAGGGAAAAGTTCTTTTTGTTCAGGATGTCACGGACCGTATCGCTGACCGTGGCTCCTTTTTCCATCCATGCCTTGACCTTGCCGGCGTCAAAGAGTATCTGTTTATCCACAGCTTCTATGGGATGATAATAACCCAGTTCCTCAATAGTCTTCCCATCCCGGGCGGACTTTTTGTCCATGACCACAATACGGTAATAAGGACGCTTTTTGGTCCCGAATTTTTTTAGCCTGATAGCGGCGCTCATGTCTATCCTCCTCGATTTTCTATCCAGCCGAATCCTTAGGCTGTCTGCCCGCCGGCGGGAATTCCGGGTAATGCAACAAAACCATACCTGGGCTCGGACACCCCGGTGGCGCAACGTCAACTTATGTGCGCTGGGAGAATATGAACTATACCATGACGGAAGGATTTTGATCAAGCGCCCGCGTTGCCTAATAATTAATCTAGTCGAAAAGGGGCGGTTACCCAGAAACAAAAACCTAGCCAAAATCAGGCCACCGGGACCTGACCATCCTCCTGACAGGAGGCTTTTTCACCATACTTTTTTTCACGGTTTAGTTTCAAGAGCCGCCCAACCGCCTCGTTCAGCCTCCGGTTCATTACTACCGGGTTATACCCCGCCCGCCTCCGCAGGAGCTCGGCCTTGCACTCCTCGGAAATATCAGGCGATTCCATCAGCCGTTCATAGGGCGTCCTCGGCTCCTTTTCGTAGACCTTCCGGCAGCGGACGTCCGCCTGTTTCTCTTTGGCAGCCAGACGGAACGAGGGCATCCGGTAATTATACAGGGGGCAAAGCCGGCGGTACGCTTCGGCAGGGCAATGCATTGCCACGGCATCGCATTCTTCGGCGGTGTCAAAGCGGAAGTATCCGACGGTCCTGCGCACGGCGTCATAATTTTTCTGCTCCGCATAACCGTTGTCGTTTTTGTGGTATGGCCTGGTACGGGCAGCCTCGACGTGCCGCGCGATACACCAGGCGGGCAGGGGTTCGTTGATGAATTCCCTGCCGTTATCGTAATGGGCACCCTTCAGCGGGAAGGGAAGGGTGCGGTGAACGTCTGAAAAAGTCTCAAAGACCCAGCGATTGGCCGCGTTCAGGAGGGAACGCTCCTCTATCCACCCCGAAAACACATCCGTCCCGGTCAACGGGTGTTTTTATCGGAATCCGGCTTCTCAGGGGGGAATGGACAGACCGCATCGTGCTTACCCCCTGATTTCAAGCGCCTTCCGTGGGGGCTTCAACCGCAGGTCCGCCTCGGCAGTGCTCACTTCCAGGAGCAGGTCCCTGATTTCCTCCGTTATCCCGTACCGCGGTTCTTCCGATTCCGCCGGAAAATCTATCGTCCCACCTGTCATCGGAACCAACAGCTTCCCGCAGGGTTTGCCGAACTCCTCCCGTATTGCCGTGAGAACTTTTACAAACTCTTCTCCGTATTTGACCGGACGGCCCCCCGCTTCTCTTCGGGACGGGATGCTCCTGCCCTTGCTCCCTGGCTTTCCCGCGTCCCGTTTCCGGTCATAGCTGCCCGGCGCCGTCGCAAGATAACTCCGGTTCAGCCCGGTTACCGGCACGAGCCGGTCCGGCC
>JAITBO010000173.1 GCA_031283505.1 Treponema sp.
ACCCCGCCCCTTGGGGCGCTTCCTACTGGGGGTGCGGGGGATGTGTTCCCCCGCATACACAAAGATTTCACGGAGAAATCTTCGATACCCCGCCGCTCTGCGGCGGGGAGGTTCATTCTTCCTGCGTAAAGTGAGTTAGTAATAAAAACTCCGTGTATTTCCGGGGTTAAAATTCCTATGCGTTTATCCTGGCCCTGGAGGTGGGTGTTTTACAGTGTTTTTTTTGGAATCCCCGGTACTTTAATGGGCATCACCAATCTGTTCCCCAATTTTTCTATAATTTACCGCCTTTCCTATACCGATAATTGATTAGAGGTATAGCAGGCATGGTCAAAGAGAATACGGCGGCGGCTCAGAGCGGAAACCCGGAATACAACCGGTGTACGGCGGTTTTGGAGCAGGAACGGGAACTCGTCGCAAAAATTGCCGGGATACAGGCGCTGGTCCGCGGGGCGGTCGTAAACCGGCAGTGGCTGGACTTTGAATCCCACATGGAGACCCTTGGACAGATCGGGGCGCAGTTTGAAGCTCTGGAACGGGAGCGCGTCAGGATTTTTTCATCCTTTTCCGGTGGCGGTAATACGCCGGAAAAAGCCGGGGAGGAGGCGGCTGGTTTTTACGCCCTAGCGTCCCGTTTTCCTCCGGACGAGCGGAAGGCCGTCACCGGCGTGTACCGGAACCTTAAAACAGAAACCATGAAAGTTAGGATGGAGAGCGACATCCTCATGAATTACCTCAGCGAAGCCACCCTTTTGGTCTCAGGCTTTCTGGAGGCGGCCTTTCCGGACCGGAAAGGCAAGATATATTCCCGCAGTGGCGCCCAGGTTCAGGCGGATATGCGGAGCATGGTGTTAAACCGCCATTTTTAAGGGACAACAGGAGGAATCATGACATCCACATTTCAGGGGATCGAGATAGGAAAGCGGGGGGTCATAGCCCACCAGCAGGCCCTTACCACCACGGGTCACAACCTTTCCAACGCTTCCACCGAAGGATACTCCCGGCAGCGGGTCGAAATGTCGGCCTTCGAGCCCATATACCTGCCCAGCCTTAACCGCGAGGAAACCTCCGGACAGATAGGCCAGGGGACCATCATAGAGCGGATAGAGCGCGTCAGGGATCAGCTTCTGGACAGGCGTATCGTTGCCCAGGCCGGCGGGGAAGGGTACTGGACCACCCGGGACCCTTACATCCGCATGATGGAACAGGCCTACATGGAAGTGGGGGGTAACTCCATACGGGGGAAAATGGACGCCTTTTGGGACGCATGGCAGGAACTTTCGATATACCCCGCCGACACCCCTCCCCGGACTGCGGTACTTGAACGGGGCAAGACCCTGATCGATGGCATACACGAGCGGTACAAGAGCCTCAAGGGACTACAGGACATGGCCGAGGAGGACATCAGGCTTACGGTTGACAAGGTAAACGGCCTGTCCCGGGAAATCGCCGGCCTCAACCGGGACATACAGCGCATCCAGGCTCAAGGGGACAATCCCAACGACCTCCTGGACCGCCGGGACCTCCTGGTTGACCGCCTTTCTTCAATCATTGATGTAACGGTGGATAACCGGGACCCCGACGAATTCATGGTCCACACGGCTGGGTTCGTTCTGGTCCAGGGTAGTATAGGCCGGCAGTTCGATCTGGTCCGGGGTTCCGAAACCGAAGGGTATTCCCGGATCACCTGGCAGGAAACCGGAGACGAGGCTCGTTTTCGGGACGGAAGCCTGGCGGCTCTCGTAGAACTGAGGGATAATACCATACAGGAAGAGATTCAGAATCTGGATTCCATGACCATGAATTTCATCGATCTTGTAAACGAGGTACATCGTTCGGCCTACGGGCTCAACGGGGCCACAGGTCTCGATTTCTTTACCGAGCATCCCTTTGTGACCAACGTGAACGGCAACTATGACCGGGACGGGGACGGGGCCTACGATTCAAGCTACATCTTCAGGATCAACGGCGTCAATGTTCTGGAGGAACGGGATCAGGTGGGGCTTGAGGGGGTTATCACTCTTTCCGGCGGCGGCGGCAATGTGGAGGTCCCTTACTATCCTACCGACACTGTGGCGGACATCGTGGGCAGGATCAACAATTCCGGCGCCGAGGTTACCGCCCGGATCAACCGGGATGGCCAGCTCTCCCTCAAGGGGACCCCGGCGGAGGGGGCCATACTCCCCGGCGGCAACCCGGACTTCGTGATCCGCCACATTGAAGACTCCGGTCGCTTCCTGGCGGGTTACGCCGGGGTCCTTAACGCTCCGGGGCCGGAGGGGGCCTATGACTGGGGCGGCCCGGATGCGGTGGCGGCCTTAACCGGCGGCGCTACGGACCGGGCGCCGGCCCCCACGGCTCACCCTTCGGGATGGATAGAGGTGAACCCCGCCCTGATCCGGGACCCCGGTTCGGTGGCTTCCGGCTTCGGAGAGAACGGCAGGGCCGCCAACCCCGGCAACGGGGACGCGGCAATGGCCATAGCCTCAATCAGAAACACGGCGGTCATGGTGGGCCGTCTTGGAACCTTCGACGACTACTTTGCCGATGCGGTAGGCCGCGCCGGTATGCTTGGCGCCCGGAGCCGGGATTCCCTTGAGACCCAGAACCTTCTCATGAAACAGCTCAAAGATATGCGGGAGTCCGTTTCCGGCGTCAATGTTGACGAGGAGTTGTCGAATATGATCAAGTACCAGCACGGATACGCAGCTGCGGCCCGGTTCATCACAACAGTCAATTCCATGTTGGATACGCTTATTAACCGGATGGGGGTGTGATAAATCATGAGACGTGTTTCCACAGATATGCCGAATAACGATATACAGTATTACCTCAGAAGGCAGGAAGAAGGGCTGTCCAATATTCAGTCGAAGATCGCGTCCCAAAAGCGGATCCTCGAACTGCGGGACGATCCCCTGGCCGCCTCCCATGCGGTGCGTTACGAATCCTACCTCGCCCGGCTTGAGCGGTTTGAAAAAAACACCCTCTACGCCAAAGACCACTACAACGAGGTGGACTCTTACCTCAGGCAGGGCAACGACATACTCCAGCGGGTACGGGAACTGTCGGTCCAGGGCGCTACCGGCACTTACGCTCCTGAAGACCTCAAGTATATGGCAGTAGAGATCAACGAACTCCTCAAGGAGATGGTCTCCCTTTCCAACGCCGTTGGTTCCGACGGCAAGCAGCTTTTTGCCGGGGACAAGGCCTTTACCGAGCCTTTCCGCATTGTGGAAGGAAATGTTCCCGGCGGCGGGGAAGCCATGGTGGTCCGGGTGGAATACCGGGGCGCGGGTTCCGAGAGGAAGGCGGAAATAACCGATCAAGCCTATACGGAACTGGACCTTGGGGGAGGGGAGGCTTTTTGGGCCGAGAAGATGCAGATTTACTCCACTGCGGACGCCACGGATTACCGGGTTCCCGCAGACAGTGCCATCTATGTGGACGGCTATGAGATCCCCGTTACAATAGGGGACACGGTCCAGGCCATAGCCGCCAAGATTAACGATTCACCTGCGCCGGTCAAAGCCTACATAGACCCGGAAACGAAGGGGCTTGCCCTGGAAGGGACCAATGCTCACCTGATACGCCTGGAGGACCGCCGAGGATCCCGGGTTTTGCAGGACCTGGGACTCATCGCCCCAAACAGCGATCCCAGCGCCCCGAACTGGCACCCCGGCGCCAGGGTTTCGGGAGGATCCGTCTTCGACATGGTAATCCGCCTCCGGGATGCCCTGTTCCGGGGGGACAGCGAATTCGTGGGCAGCCAAGGTATAGGGGGTATGGATTTGGCCTTAGCCAACATACAGACCCATCTTACCATCAACGGCAGCCGGCAGGAGCGGGTGGAACAGACCTGGCAGAGGCTGAATCAGGAAATCCCCAACGTAAACGCCGAATTGAGCCGGGAAGCCGGCCTGGACGTCGCCACGGCGGCGACAGAACTCGGCATGATGCAGTTTGCCCACAGGTCGGCGTTACAGACCGCCGCCAAGATACTGCCCCCGACCTTACTTGACTTTTTACGCTAGGATGAGGAAAGTAGAAACGTGAAGGTTACAACTAAAGCCTACGGCGTTGTTGAGGTAAATGAACACCAGAAAATCACCATTGCTTCCGGTCTTTTCGGCTTTGAATCTTTTAGAGACTATGTTCTCTTGGACGCCGAACGGCAGCCTTTTTATTGGCTTCAGTCCATGGATGTGGAGCGCCTTGCCTTTATTCTCGTCAATCCCTTTCTTTTCAGACCCGACTACGAACTGGACATCGGCGACGAGGATCTTTCCGAGATAGGCATTTCCGATCCCCGGAAAGCGCTGATCTTCTCTATCGTGACCATCCCCGCTGATGGGGGACCCATGACCGCTAACCTTCAGGGGCCCCTGGTTATCAACCGGGAGACGCGCCAAGGGAAGCAGGCCGTCCTTACGGACCCCCGGTGGAGGACCCGGCATAACATCATGGACGAATTGACCGTGGCGAGGAACCACTGATGCTGATACTATCCAGAAAGATCAACGAAAAAATTATGATCGGGGACGATATTTCCGTATCCATCATAGAAATCCGGGGGGATCAGGTGCGCCTGGGGGTAACGGCCCCTAAAAACGTCAAGGTTTTCCGCCAGGAAATATTCGATGCCGTCAAGGCCGAAAACAAGGCCGCTGCGGAATCGACCCCCGTATTTCCGGAACTGGATCTTGGTGTCCGGGGAGATCCGCTTTAGAACCAGCGTTCCGGCGCAAACAAAACTATTTATCTCTATTCTGTTCGTAAAGACGCTCAAACTCACCGGCGATAGAATAAAACACATCGATCAGGGCCGGATCAAACTGGGTTCCCTTGCCTTCCAACATTTTTTCTACCGTAACTTCGTGGGTAAAGGAGGACTTGTAACTTCGTTCCATCCTGAGGGCGTCGTAAACATCGGCAATGGAAACAATGCGGGCGGAAAGGGGGATCATGTCCTGTTCAAGCTGAAAAGGATAGCCGGTGCCGTTCCATTTTTCATGGTGGTTCAGGGCTATCTCTTTGGCCATAGGATTGGGATATGTGGACAGGATAAAGGCGCCATTTTTGGTATGTTCCTGCATCACCGTCCATTCCCAGTCCGAAAGGGGCTCCTCCTTGTTCAGAATATCATCGGGGGTACCGATTTTTCCTACATCATGCATGGACGCGAGAAACCCGATGTTGTCGATAAAATCCGCGTCTATACGGTCATAACCGGGCTGGTTGTAGAGTTCTTCCGCCAGCCTTCGGGAATAGTAGTTCACCCTGGAGATATGTTTGCCCGTGTCGTTGTCTTTGAGCTTTGAAGCTTCAAGAAGGCTCATGAAGACGCTACGGAGGAGGCACTTGTTCTCTTCCGTCACGTCATCGAACATAACCACGAATTCCGTAGGTTTTTTGGCAACCGTATCCGAAGGGAAAATGTATACCCTGGTTTCAACGGTTACCATTTCCCGGGATTTAATCCTGGCTATGCCCTTCCACGAGCATCCGTTTTTTCCGTTTATGATGGTATCCCGTATTTTCCTAAGATCCTCCAGGGCGAAGGATCTGCCGAACGCTTCAATGAAAGCGTTCCCTTCCGGTTTGAAAAACCCGGTAAACAGGTTTTCACAGGCTTGATTGGCAATAAGAATCTGAAGGTTATTATCAATGAATAAAACCGGAAAAATGCTGTTAATAAAGGGATTAAACCCGGAAAAAGATTCATGAGTATCAGTTTCTTCGTTATTGGCAGCTTCAAGAGAATGGGAGAGATCCTCAAAATCTTCCATCTCTTGCAGTTCTTCCAATTCATCAGCTTCAAAAAAATTTGAACTGTTACTCACGCTGCCCATCATTTTCCATCATTGATTGACTGGCGTACCAATTCCGCATCACTTTTCCGTAAATAAAGAGGGCCGGACGATACATCATCAACCTTATTAAGTATAAAGTATTTTTGGGAAATTTCCAATAACTCCCGGATTCTCCCGTATCTTCCAAAAGGATCAAGGCTGATTTTCCGGCTGTCCTCCATTAACCGGGTAAGTTCCGGGAATAACATTGCGGCGTCAGGCCCGGTAAGCAATAGATCGCCCGGAATTTGGGCGGCGGCGGCGGCAATACCGGAAGCATCGGCATCCATATAATCGCTTACACAGTCCCGGCCCTGGTATAGGGCAGTAAAATACCGTTGCTTTTTGGCGTCTATGATGGGGATCACCGGACCCGGCCAGAAGGAAAACCGGGCGGCCATACAGTCCAGGGTGGGTACCGACACTACCGGGATACCCAGCGCCAGAGAAAGCCCTTTGGCCGCCGCATAACCTATTCTAAGGCCCGTAAAGGAACCGGGTCCTTTCATGCAGGCTACAAAGTCCATCTTTCTTTTATCCAGACCCGAAATTTTCATGAGGGTGTCCGTCAGAACCAGGAGGGCTTCCGAGTGGGTAAGTCCTGCGTCATATTCGATACATCGTACATCATTCCCCGATGCAACCGCAGCCTTGAGAACAGAAGTCGCCGTGTCAATGGCAAGAATATTCATGTTTCTATTCCAGAACCCGCATATTGATTTTACGTCCCCCTTCCGGAAGGATTTCGAGTTCTACGATGACGGCTTCGGGGGGAATAGATCCGGAAATACGTTCGCTCCACTCAATCACTGAAACCCCCTTGCCGGAGATGATTTCTTCCCCTCCCAGAGCAATAAAATCATCATCCCCATTTAGGCGGTATGCGTCAATATGGTAAAGGGGTATTTTTCCGGGATATTCGGAAACGATGGTGTAAGTGGGACTGGTTATCTCTTCTTCTATGCCGAAGAAACGGGCTATGCCTTTGGTAAAATAGGTTTTTCCCGCGCCGAGCTTTCCACGCAAGGCTACTACGCTTCCGGGCTTCAAAGATTCGGCAAGACGTTCCCCGGCAGCAATAGTCTCTTCCGGGGAGTTGGAAATAACGGTTATTTCAGAAAGGGAGTCCTCCGGAATCATCCAGTTCATTCAAATATTTCTTTACTTCCTTCATCAGGGGGATAAGAGGGTAGTCCACCGGTTCGGCTAGAGTGACCAAAATATCCCTGGCTCCCGTCGGTTTTGTTTCTATAGTGAAATCTATGGCCCTCTCTACCGTCTTATTCAATAATTCCAGTACCAAGATACCGGAAAAAAGCCTGCGGTAATAGATGGGAACATCTTTTCTTGTAATGTCTTTAACTTGAAGAACTTTCATTCAAACCAACTTCATAAAAAACTATAGTGGTTTTATTCTTAAGAGGTCAATCCTCATAATATTTGAAAACCACGACGTTAATGGCGTTCATCGCTTTTCTCGGAACCTTCAAGAATTTCGTATGCATTACCGTGTTGAATCCATTCCGGTTAAAGCGCAATACTTGGCCTAACACGGCGACTCCTGCGGAGTCGCCGTAATCAAATTCGATCTTTACCCGGCTGCCTGCGGCAATACCCGCGTTGGTTTTTATGGCACAGCCACCTATAGAAATATCCTGAATCGTACCGGTAAAACGGCGGCGATCCACCGTCATCCTCACTTTTTTCTTCCGGCCTCGTCCGGTTTCTTCAATTTTTACCGGGCGGACATAACAGGAAATCCCCCCCTGCTGCCGTTTAAACCTCCTCTGTACCAGATTCTTGGACCTGCTGGCCCGGATAAGCTCTAAAGCTGATCCTGATGAGGTAGATGAAGTCCCGGCAACCAAGCCTTCAACGGCAAAGCCCTTGTTGGACTTGATAAAAAACGAAAGAATGATTCTTGCGCCCCTGGAAACCTTTATGGGAGTTCCCAGGGCGTTTGTGAGGCATTCAACTGTGATGGAATTTCCCCGGACGCCCAGGACCTTGACCGGATAGCTGTCTCCCCCTACGGCCAATACCGCAGCCATACCGGCGGCCAACTGGGGAGAGGGTCCGCCGGAAGCGGCGCTTTGGCCAAATTCAATAGCGTTCCGGGTAGAGAAAAGGTGGGCTATCTGTATCTGGGCTTCGGCCTCATTTTCGATTTGCCGCTTAAGGGTCCGGTATGCCCGCTTAAAGTGTTTGTCCACCAACACGGGATTGGATATTACCCGTTCAGGGTCGGTTACCCCATCATTTCTAAAGACAAATCCCGGCATTTTGGTCTGATCCCGATTCAGCCCGTAGGAACGGGCCGCCCGGCGAAGGGCAAAAACGCTGAACCTGCGCACCGGAGCCGAATATCTTCCCGCACTTCCGCTTACGGGACCGGCAATACCGGCTGCACGCATGATAAGGCGGATGATTATAAAGATACCGACGGCCGAACCAGCTACGATGAGGAAAAGAATAGCGCTTTCGGGATCATCTTCTTTAAAATAACCTTGCAAAAGAAACAATCTGGAAAGCCGAAGATTCATAACCTTCTCCTAAATCAAAGATGCAACAGACTGTTTAAGGGCGGCGTAAAAAGAACGGAGCCGGGGTGCCAGTTCATATTCCGCCAGATCTCCTACCAAAACAGCGTCTTTGCCCGAATACGCAGCCAAAAGCTCTTTTACTGCGGCGCCAAATTCTTCAAGAAAATGAGAAATGGGAACCGAATCAACGGTCTCTATGAACTTTCCCCGGGACTGGAAAACAAAGAAAAGCCTGAAAAGTTTTTCCGCGACGTTAGAAAAAAGGGATACCGTCTCGGCGGCCCGCCCGTCTTTTCCGGTCTGTATATCTATGGGCAATTCTTCAAGCCTTTCGCTTACCGAGGAAACCAGGCTTTCCAAACGGGTGAATTCTTCTGCCGGATCCCCGATTTCCCGTATCCGCTCGTCAATGAGGGAGACAACAGGCTGGGGGAGCGGCCCGCCACCGGCCTCGCCGTTTTTGAAGAATTCGTCAAGCATACCACAGACATCGGGCAGTTCTTCGGAAAGGAAGCTTTCTGCGGCGCTGGCTTTCCAACCTTCCGCAACGGAAGATACGGTATGGGTGCAGGACCCGGGGGTGGTCAAAGCCGCAAGGTAACAGCGGGCTTCGGTCAGGGCTTCCAGCATGAGTTCCTGTTTGGTACAGACTTTGATGTCTATGGACCGTATCTCCGCCACTTCCCGTTCAAAGGCTGCGGGGATGGCGTCCCCGAAAACGGTCTTGCCGTCGATTTCAAGGCCCTTTACCCGGAATTCAGCATTCCCAAGCCAATTTTCTATCCCGGCAAGAACATCTCCCAGGGTCTGTTCCGATTCCAAGGTAATGTCCGCAGCTTCTCCGTTAATCCGTATATCCATAAATTATCCTAAATCAACGCCCCAAATTGTTACCTGTTGTTGTTATCAGCCCGCTGGCTAAATTGATCGAGAGAAGTGGACATCCGCTCCATCCGGCTGTAAGCCCCTTCCATTTGGGCATACTGGTTCTTGAGGGTTGACTCCTTGGCGGCAAGCTGGCGATCCATGGTTTCTATACGCCGGTTGTCCTGAGCGATACGGGAATCAAGGGATCCCGTCTTCAGGGTGATGACCCCGCCGGTTTCCACATAGGGTTTAGCAAGCATATCCATCATATACGCCACGCCGGAGTCAACGATAAGATCCCCATCGGTATCGTAACCGAAGAGCTGCTGAATGGCCGGCAGTTTGGTCTCCAGGGCCGCGTCCAGGGTCTTCTCGTCTATTTCCAGATAGCCCCGCAGACGGGAAGGGTCGTAACCCGTCGTGGCCCCGGCCTTGCGGACATCGGTGCCTATCCCTATCTGGGGCAGCATGGTTAAATCCCGTTCCATGGAGGTCAAGTAGGAACCGGCAGCCACCCTTTGCAACCCCATCCTGAACTGGGCCAGTGTGGATTCTCCAGAAAAAACGCCCATCTTCTTCCGCATTTCTTCCTGTTCTTCCGGCGAAAGGTAGGAGAGTTCCCCGATAAGGCGGTCGTCATTCCGGGTTAATACGTTCATCTCCGCCATAAGGCGGTTGTAGTTCCCCACTAGGGCTATGATCGTCTCTTTGACAGATTCCCGGTCCGGAACCACCTCCAGTTTTACCGGCTTGTCCGACGGCACCTTCACGGTGAGGGTAACTCCCGGTACAAGATCGTCTATAGTATTGGAAGGTCTGGATATTTCTATGCCGTCCATGGAAATCACCGCGTCCCGGGCGGTAGAAACCGCGTTCCCGGGCCGTATACCCTCTTGGGCATCGGGATCAAAAACCCTGATGTTCCGTATGGAAACGTCCCTGTGAGTGTTCTGATTGTTGAAGTCTATAGACGCGATGGTTTTTCCCCCCGCCAGTTCCGGCAGGGAAAAACGGTAGGCCCGAAAGGTCTCCGAATCCTGCAAGGCAGGGACCTGAGCGGCGGAACCATCGGTGAATTTCAGGGTAACGATCCCCAGATCGTCTACCCGGGAGGGGAGGGGAGGGGGCGGCGTTTCTTCCGGGGCGGCGGCAATGGAATCGCCGCCGTTTTCAGTGTCCATATCTTCGGCTGTGGGATCCGGCCCGGACAGGGAAGCCTCCGAAGGAGGTTCGGGGGTGGGAAGGTTTTCTTCGGGAAGAATCTCCGTTACCGCCTCAAAGGTAAAAACAAGGTTTCCGTCCATCTGCAAAGCCGGGTCCAGGGGAATGGCCGCTTGTCCTCCGGCGTATATTTTCACCGTACCTTCCGACACTTCCGCCGACTGCCCGTCTGTTGCAACGGTTTCCGCAGTAACGGCGATGTCCCGGGGGGAATAGGCGGACCCTTCAATCATCCCAACCGAGACGGCCAGGTTTTCCGCGTCTCCTGCGAAACCGAGCCGGTTTTCCGCGCCGGTCACCTTAGACTCGATGAGCAGGGACTGGGCCCCCTTCTGAACCGTAATGACACCGGCCTGTATCTTGTCCCGGCCCCGCCGGTTCAGGGCTTCGGTAAATTCCCGAAGGGTTCCCCCCCGGAAATTAAGGGACACCTCATCTTTTCCTACCGTAAAGGTATAATTGCCGGCATCTACCTTAAATCCGTCTTTCAGGGGCCGGGACAGAAACCTGTCCGCCTGAGCCGTCTGCTTGACGATGAAATTCCGTTCCTGTTCCACCGCTTCTCTGACGGCGGTTCCGGTAAGTGCCGATTCATCCCCGGAGGTGACGATCCGGTCGTTGAAGGGATTCTGAAAAGAGAAAAGGGATCGCGCGCTCTCCCTGAGGGTGGACATCCTCCTGCCCAGTTCCTGCCAGTATGTTTTTTGGAGTTGTAAATTTTCAACGTCTTTTTCAACCCGTTCCCGGGGGATCCTTTCCACCCGCATCAGGCCTTCGACAAGATTTTCAGTATTAAACCGGCTTTTTACTCCCGGTATATAGACATCGGACATCCCCGCTTACTCTTTCCCCAAGGCGCGGCCTAGACTTGTTCATCAAAAAGAAAACCAATAGCTTCCTTGACTCGACTGTGAAGCCGCTGAAGTTCTTCGGGTGGCAACACCTTAATCACCTTATCGGTTTCAGAATCAATTACCTTGACGATAACTTCATGGGACTCTTGATCAACGTGGAATCTGAGCTTTCGGTTAAAAATCAGACTAAGGCGTTCCAAATCTTTTACGGTGGAATGGATGCCCGCGGTACGGCGGGGCTCATTATCATTTCCCGGCAGGGATGTTGTAAATTTTTCGAGTACTGCGGCTTTTACTTCCGCCGTGCGGATCCGCGCCTGTAGCGCCAATCCCCTGTCTTGTGGGAGTTCCTGGGACGGGATCATGTTTACCCCATTTCCGGTAACAGCTACTTGGATACTCATAGCGTACCTCCCTGTACGAAGTCCTGACATCCTTTGTCCAGGACATATAAATATATCTAAATCCCGGTCCAAAAACCGGGAACCGTCATTTCAAAAAAAGGACGGAGAAGGGCGCGAACTTCTCCATCCTGCGCCTCAAAAGACGACATCCGGAAGTCTCTTGATACGTTTTGAAAATCTTAGAAAACTTTCAGGTTTTTAAAACCTTAGGTTAACCGAGAAGCTGAAGCACCGATTGGGTCCGGGTATTAGCCTGGGCCAGCATCGCGTTTCCGGCCTGAGAAAGGATCTGCTCTTTGGTGTAGTTGACCATTTCCGAAGCCATGTCCGCATCCCGAATCCGGGATTCTGCGGCCTGAAGGTTTTCCGCAGCGATGGCGACGCCTTGAGAGGCCATTTCAAACCGGTTCTGGAAAGCGCCTAAATCGGCCCGCTGCTTGGAGATTTGCTGTAAAGCGGAATCGATGGTACCGATTGCCACATTCGCAGACTCGGCGGTAGAGATGGAGATAGTTGCCTGTTCTCCTTCCAAACCAAGGGCTGCGGCGGTCATATTACCAATAAAGACCTGTTCATTCTGATCTATATTGGCTCCCACCTGGAGCAGCATAGTCCTGGGACCGTCCTGGGCAAAGGCGCCGGTCAAAAGGTTCATACCGTTAAATTGAGCATGGCTCGCAATACGGTTGACTTCATCGACCAACTGGGAAACCTCAACCTGAATCTGCATCCGGTCCTCATCGGTGTAAATACCGTTGGCGGACTGTACCGACAGCTCCCGTAGACGGTGCAGGATATCCTGGGTCTCCTGAAGATAACCCTCAGTAGTCTGGATAAAGGATACACCGTTTTGAATATTACGCTCAGCCTGATTCAGCCCCCGTATCTGGCTCCTCATTTTTTCGGAAACCGCGAGTCCGGAAGCATCATCACCTGCCCGGTTAATCCGCTGGCCGGAAGAAAGTCTTTCAATACTTTTTGCTACATCAGCCTGCGTCACTCCAAGGCTGCGATTGGCGTATAGGGCGCTCATATTGTGATTAATAATCATAATAACCCTCCTTGCGTTAGTTACCCCGGCTATCCGTAGCCAGGATCGCCCCGTACGATCGGATTCTCCGGGAAGACGTTCGCGCCGTTCCTCCCAAAGCGTCCGTGAACGGAACGAACCGGCTGTCAGGGGCGGCTTTGCACTTTTTAAAGCATTCCACCTGCCGTCCGATAACCGGTTCCTTCCGCCGTACTCCGCGCCCGTGTTCCCTTGGACGCGCTAACACGAGGGTTTTTGTCAAAGATCGCTGTAAGGATCCTCCACGGTATACCTTGAAGGATCCTTACCTAAGGATCGTAGGTCTTAAAAACCGCAGATCCTTATTCATTTACTTCTTAATATAATGCGTTATTGAAGAAGTTGCAAGACCGATGAGGTCCGCTGGTTAGCCTGGGCCAGCATAGCCGTCCCCGACTGAGACAGAATCTGGTCCCGCACATAGGCGACCATCTGGTTTGCCATGTCGGTATCCCTAATCCGGGATTCCGATGCCTGAAGGTTCTCGGCCCCGATGTCAATACCGATAACCGCGTGTTCCATCCGGTTTTGATATGCCCCCAAGTCCGCCCGCTGTTTATTGATGATTTTGAGGGCCGTATCCAGGGTACCGATGGCGCGGTTGGCATCTTCCGGACTTTCCAGGCTGAGGAAGCTGTCGTCCCCCGTATCCCGAATGCCCAGCCCTTTAGAGGTCATGGTCCCTATGAATACCTGTTCCCGCTGGTCCATATTGGCCCCCACATGGAGCCACATGGAAGCGGTGATCTCGTTGTTTCCGCTTGCCCGGGCAAAGCGGCCGGTCAGCATATTCATGCCGTTGAACTGGGCATGGCTGGCAATACGGTCGATTTCGTCTACCAACTGGGAAACTTCCACCTGGATGTACATACGGTCCTCGGCGGTATAGATACCGTTGGCTGCCTGTACCGCCAGTTCACGGATACGTTGGATAATGTCCTGGGTTTCCTGGAGGTATCCTTCGCTGGTTTGGATGAAGGAAATACCGTTGGCCACATTGGCGGAAGCCTGGTTCAAGCCCCGTATCTGGCTCCTCATTTTTTCGGAAACCGCGAGACCGGAAGCGTCGTCCCCTGCCCGGTTTACTCGTAAACCGGAGGAAAGTTTCTCCATGTCTTTGGTGAGGGTTTCCTGGGTAACCTTGAGGGACCTGTCGGCGAACATAGCGCTCAAGTTGTGGTTGATGATCATATCATCCTCCTTGATAATCTGATCCGGGGCGTCCTTGTCCCGGTTTGGCCGTCTCTTTCCTCCCGCAAAACCCGCCGCGGATAAGGTTTCGCACCGGAAAGAGACCTAACCATATAGATTATCGGAGGAGATAACTATAAACTTTAGAGATTTTATGAAAAAAGAGAGGTGATCCACAAAGTATGATGCCCTCAAACAAAAGGTTCAGGTCTTCGCCCGTCAGTTAAATACCGGCGCTGCCGGTGGAAGAGTAGTTTTCGGGTAAATATTTGAACATTAAAACATACAACAAACTGGAAAGCCGGTTGAGGGCTTCCACAATATCGGGCCGGCGGGATTTTCCGGAATCGGCTTCGTCCCTGAACGCCGAAACCGCCGCCAGTTCTGTTTCCCTGGTGACGGTACGCAGGAGGTTCAGCCTGAGGCTCAGAGCGCCCATGGCATAATCCATGAGCAAATGCCTGTGGCCGAAGTATTTTTCAGGATGATGGGACCTTTCCCTCAGATCTCCAGAAGAAAAACCCAGAAGCCGGAATTCTCCTAGAGGAGTTCCCCGGTATTCGGCAGAAAGAAGGCCCCGCACGAATTCCAGAATCTCCTGAAGATCGTCCGGAAAAGCGTGGTTTTTCTTCTCCTCCCCCAGAACCTGGGCTTCCAGGATCATAGCGGTAAGTTTGTCCAGCTTGCCCCGAAACGCAATAACAGGATTGTCCTTTTCGGTCAGTTGATTACCGTGAAGATGGGTCAGCGTCTCTGGTTTTACATCAAATTTTTCCCCGTTAAGGCCGTAATACGCCATAAGATACTCCGGAACGGAAGATTAAAGTTGTGGACTTTACCCATTGGGTAGACATTATTAAGCGACTTGCCCACAGTTAAACACATCAGGGACAACATAGTCAAGCGCCGATGTATACGAATCCGGTTGTAATACGCCTCAATATATATGAACACCGATTGTCTTACTTCCCCACAGTATGTTTGCCGTCCATAGTTTCCAGTTCCCCTTACGGCTCATGCTCCGGCGAACCGACAGACACCGTTCCCCCCAGAGTTTCCCGAAAGGCTTTCGCGCAATACTGTACCCCTGGTCGGAATGGAATATCAGGCCCTCCCGGTTGGCAAACGCCGTTTCCACGACCCCTAAATCCACGGCTATCTGGCGTACCGGCTTCTCATGCTTCTCTGCCAGCGCTACTGTCTCGACCTTGAATTTCTTCGGGTATACCCGCCGTTCTTTGTCTTTCGTTCCCATCTTTATCCTCTCCTTCGATTATGTCTTCCGCTTATTTTTATATCTACCGGATGGGGTAAGGTCCAGTTAACGTGCACGTATTTGGGACAGTCTCGTATATATGCCGTATTTTTTTAAATTTCCCAAAAAAATTGCCACTTCCCTCTTGACCTTTTTTTTTCTTCTTGTTACCGTATATTCTCAAATATGAATTTTGGGGTATATACCCTTTAGGGAGTTTTTAGTAGATGCCTACAATTAACCAGTTGGTTCGTTTCGGGCGGCAGCAGGTCAGCTCCAAAACGAAATCCCCGGCGCTTCAGCTTTGCCCTCAAAAAAGAGGGGTGTGTACTCGTGTAATGGTAACGACGCCCAAAAAGCCTAATTCCGCGCAACGGAAAGTTGCCCGTGTGCGTCTTTCTCATGGAACCGAAGTAACTGCTTATATTCCGGGTGAAGGACATAATTTGCAGGAACATTCGGTAGTTCTGGTTCGGGGCGGTCGGGTTAAGGATCTTCCTGGGGTCCGGTATCATATCATTCGGGGCGCTAAAGATACTCTGGGTGTGGAAGATCGTAAGCGGGGCCGGTCTAAATACGGCGCCAAACGGCCTAAGGCGTAAGGATTAGAAAATGGGACGGAAGAAAAAAACAGTGGATCGGGGTATTTTGCCGGATCCCAAATATAACAGTGTAGTGGTTTCTAAATTTGTCAACCGGATGATGTGGGAAGGAAAGCGTTCCATTGCTCTGCGGATCGTTCATGGCGCCCTGGATGTTCTAAAGGAAAAATCCGACAAAGAGCCTCTGGAAGTGTTTCTCAAGGCGGTTGACAATATCAAGCCCGTTGTGGAGGTAAAATCCCGGCGGGTCGGCGGTGCTACCTATCAGGTGCCGATTGAAATTAGGGAATCCCGGCGGGAAGCCTTGGGTATGCGGTGGATTATCAAGGCCGCCAGGGCGCGTTCGGGCCGTGGTATGGGAGAGAGGCTTGCGGCGGAACTCCTGGATGCGTATAATAATACGGGTACGGCCTTTAAAAAGAAGGAAGAGACCCATAAAGCGGCGGAGGCTAACAAGGCTTTTGCCCATTACAAGTGGTAGGCTGGAATAAAAGCCCGGAACCCTTTCGGATGGAAGGCGGGTGTATCGGTATTTGAAAGTTTAGCCGGTGGAAAACACTGGCACTCCAAACCGATCATCGGGGGATGAAAGCGGCGGTTGACCGGTGCGTTTTCATTGAGAGAGATGAGAGAGGTGGAACAGGTTTTTAGGTGTGGCAATCGGCGGCGTGGTTGCCGAAAGGCCCTGTAAGGGTTTTGTTTTTGCCGCCCTTTGTTTTGTTCCCTCCACTATTCTCATCTTAATTTTGGAACCTTTTTAGTCCCCTTTAGGTGGGGGATGGTTATTATGTGTATAGCGCGTTGCGTTACACATGGACTGGTTATATTGCGTCGAATGGCGCATAGTTATTATGAATAAAGAGTGCCTAAGAATGTTAGGAGGACGGTATGGCAAAAGACAAGTTCAACAGAACTAAAATCCACATGAATGTCGGAACCATAGGTCACGTTGACCATGGAAAAACCACGCTTTCGGCGGCTATCACCATGTACTGCGGTAAGCACTATGGCGATAAAATTATGAAGTTCGATGATATTGATAACGCTCCGGAAGAAAAAGCCCGTGGTATCACTATCAATACCCGGCATTTGGAGTATCAGTCAGATAAGCGGCATTACGCTCATATCGACTGTCCCGGACACGCCGACTATATTAAAAATATGATTACCGGCGCCGCCCAGATGGACGGGGCTATCTTGGTCGTTTCCGCTCCGGATTCGGTCATGCCCCAGACGCGGGAGCATATCATTCTGGCCCGCCAGGTCGGTGTTCCCAGTATCATTGTCTTTCTGAACAAAGTAGACTTGGTAGACGATCCTGAACTTTTGGAACTGGTCGTAGAAGAGATTCGGGATGTTCTCAGGGCTAACGGGTTCCTCGGCGATGAAATTCCCATCATTCAGGGTTCCGCTTTTAAGGCCATGGAATCCCTCAATGGCGGTGTGGAAAACGATGACACTAAGTGCATTCAGGAACTGCTGGACGCCATGGACGGTTACTTCCCCGATCCGGTGCGTGACAGCGACAAGCCCTTCCTTATGCCTATAGAAGACGTGTTCACTATTCCTGGCCGCGGTACGGTTGTTACCGGCAAGGTGGACCGGGGTGTACTTAAACTGAACGAAGAAATCGAAATTATCGGTATCAGGCCCACCAAAAAGACTGTTGTAACAGGCATAGAAATGTTTAATAAGCTTCTGGAAGAAGCCCAGGCTGGTGATAACGTCGGTACTCTGTTGCGGGGTATTGACAAGAAGGAAGTCGAGCGCGGACAGGTTTTGGCCAAGCCTGGTACCATCACCCCTCACAGTAAATTTAAGGGGCAGATTTACTGTCTTTCCAAGGAAGAAGGCGGACGGCACAGCCCCTTCTTTACCGGTTACCGTCCTCAGTTCTATTTCCGTACCACCGACATTACCGGTACGGTCAAGCTTCCCGATGGCAAGGAAATGGTTATGCCCGGCGACAACACCGAAATTATCGGTGAACTGATTCACCCAATCGCCATGGAGAAAGGGCTTCGTTTTGCTATCCGCGAAGGCGGCAAGACCGTCGCTTCCGGCCAGGTTACCGAAGTCATCGAGTAATTTCTGTTTATATAGAGTGGTTTGTTTTCGGTCCTGCCGGAAATAAGCCGCCGGGTTTTTCGCTTTGCTGCGGCGGCGTTGCGGGCAAAAATCACTTCTGGAGGAATAATGGCTAAGGAGCGAATTCGCGTGCGGTTACGCGGTTTTGATGTGGAATTGGTAGACCAGAGCGCGAAATCCATCGTTCAGACGGTTCAGAAAGCGGGGGCTAAGGTTACCGGCCCTATTCCCCTGCCGACCCGTTTCAATAAAATTACGGTACTTCGTTCACCCCATGTGAATAAGAAGTCTCGTGAGCAGTTTGAGATGCGGACCCACAAGCGGCTGATCGATATTATCAGCCCTTCTGCGGAAGTAATGGATTCCCTCATGAAGCTTGAATTACCCGCCGGTGTGGATGTTGAGATAAAACAATAAACCGTTATAGGTTTGTTGGTATTCCGGCAGACGGTCCTGGAACCGCGGCTTGGGGATGAAACCCTGGGACCGTAAGGATAACGTGCCTTATTATGGAGAAGTCATGTTAGGTCTTTTGGCCAAGAAAGTTGGTATGACGCAGATTTTTGACGACAATGGGAATCTGGTTCCGGTATCGGTGATCCGTATTGATCCGAATGTCGTCATCGCCCGGAAAACCCCCGAAAAAGACGGTTATTCCGCCGTGGTTGTGGGGGTTGATGAGTTAAAGCCGGGCAGGGCGACTAAGCCCTATACCGGACAGTTCCCGGAAAATATCACCCCTAAGAAGCGGATTAAAGAATTTCGGGATTTTGAAAAAGAGTGTGCCGTTGGTGATTCCCTTGGAGCGGATCTTTTTGAGGGAATCCGGTATGTGGATGTTACCGGAATCTCCAAGGGAAAAGGTTTCCAAGGCGTTGTAAAGCGGTGGGGTTTCGGTGGTGGACGACGTACCCACGGTTCCAAATTCCACCGGGAACCCGGTTCTACCGGTCAGTCAACTTATCCGGGCCGTACTTTTAAGAACGTTAAGTTGCCCGGACGTATGGGTCGGGAGAAAACCACGGTTCTCAGTTTGAGAGTTGTTAAATTGGATACAGAAAAACAGCTTATCATAGTCTGCGGTGCGGTCCCCGGAATTAACCAGGGGACTGTGGTGGTTAGGGCCGCAGTAAAGAAGTAGGGCGCTTGGCGCTTAAGAAACGGGGAATGTAATGAATCGGACAGTGTATTCCATCGACGGCAAGGAATTGAGAAGTATAGAACTGGATGACGCCGTATTTGGGCTTCCGGTGAACGAGGATGTCATCTGGTATGCTATTCAGAATGAGCTTGCCAACAAACGCTTGGGAACCGCCAGTACCCGGGATCGGGGTGAAGTCCACGGTTCCAATGCCAAGCCATATAAGCAGAAAGGAACCGGACGGGCCCGCCGGGGGGACAAAAAATCTCCCATTATGGTCGGCGGTGGTACTATATTCGGCCCCAAGCCGCGGGATTTTTCCTATTCAATTCCGAAAAAAGCAAAGCGGCTTGCTCTCAAGACCATCCTGAGCTTAAAGGCTCAAAGCGATACCCTAAAAATCGTAGAAGATTTTTCGGTAGAATCCGGAAAGACCAGGGACCTGGCGGGGATTCTGAAAAATTTCGGCGCCGGTGAACGGACGGTCATCATTCTCAAGGATAATGACGCCCTGGTGAAGCGGGCGGGGGCCAACATCCCCTGGTTGAGTTTTCTTTCCTATAACCGGCTGAGGGCTCACGATCTTTTCTATGGCCGTCGTGTCATTATGCTGGAAACCGCCGTTAAGAATTTGAACGCCTTTTACGGCGTAGTGGAAACGTCGGCGGATGTGAATGAGGAGGCCGGTGAATGATCGTCTATGAAAAGGTTCTGATAGAACCGGTATTGTCGGAAAAAGCTAACACCATGCGGGAAGAAGGAAAGTACGTGTTTAAAGTTGATCCTTCCGCAACGAAGATCCAAATTAAGGAAGCCGTTCGCCGGCTTTTCAACGTCCATCCAATCTCCTGTACCGTTATGGTGGTCGGGGGGAAGCCCAAGCGGCAGCGGTACAAGGCGGGTTATACTTCATCCTGGAAAAAGGCCATAGTTCGCCTTCCCAAGGATGAAAAGATAGCCCTCTTTGAGGGAGTGTAAGGGAAGATTATGGGTATCAAGACGTATAAACCGATCACCGCCGGTATGCGGCAGTGGATAAGCCTGGATTACTCTGAATTAACGAAAAATGTGAAGCCTGAGAAGTCTCTTACCCAGGGGAGAAAGGAGCGGGCAGGCCGGGATTCTAATGGCCGTATCAGCGTTCGTCACAAAGGCGGAGGCCATAAGCGGCTTTATCGTATTATTGATTTTAAACGTGATAAAATAGGCGTCCCCGGTAAGGTGGCGACTATTGAATACGACCCCAACCGGAGTTCCAACATTGCTCTTGTCAAATATGTCGATGGGGACAAACGGTATATCCTTGCTCCCAAGGGTTTAAAACCGGGTACGGTAATCATGAGCGGTCCTGACGCCCCTATTGAAACGGGGAACGCTCTGCCGCTTGAGAACATCCCTCTGGGTTTTACGGTTCATAACGTGGAGTTGACCCTTGGCCGGGGCGGCCAAATCGTCCGTTCCGCCGGTACCGGCGCCCTGATAGCCGCCAAAGAAGGGGATTATGTTACCCTCAAACTGCCTTCCGGTGAAATGCGGATGATCTTCAAGAAGTGTTGCGCCACTATAGGGACAGTGGGGAACGAAGATCACATGAATACCCAGCTTGGAAAAGCCGGTCGTAAGCGGTGGCTTGGCGTTCGTCCCACTGTCCGCGGTATGGCCATGAACCCGGTTGACCACCCTCATGGGGGCGGTGAAGGGAAGAATAAGGGTATACATCCGGTTACCCCCTGGGGTCAGCCAACCAAGGGGTACAAGACCCGGAACAAGCATAAGCCTTCATCCCGGTTTATCGTAAGCCGGGGCAAGAAAAAGTAGGAGCGCAGGGTGTCAAGATCCATTAAGAAAGGGCCTTTTATAGAAAAGAGCCTCTACAAGAAAGTGCTGGAGATGAGTAAGGCCGGAGACCGGCGTATGATCAAGACTTATTCCCGGTGTTCTACCATAATTCCGGAAATGGTCGGCGGAACGATTTCTGTTTATAACGGCAAGACATGGATACCGGTGTATATCACCGAAAATCTGGTCGGGCATAAACTGGGCGAATTCGCGCCTACCCGGATTTTCCGGGGTCACGCGGGTTCCGACAAGAAGGCGGGAAAGGGTTAAGTTATGGCTACGGAAAAAAAGAAAGATGGTTACCGGGCGGTAACGAAATACCTTATCGCTTCTCCCTTTAAGATTCGGCCTGTGGCGAAGCTTATACGCCGGAAGCCTTATCCGGAAGCTATGTCCCTTCTGGAGAATATGCCTCATCGTGGCGCCCGTATCCTTAAGAAGACGGTTAAGTCCGCTGCGTCCAACGCGTTCAATGTCAACAAGCAGTTGAATGAGGATATGTTGTACGTCAAGGAAGTGTTGATTGATGAGGGTCCCCGGATGAAGCGGGTGTGGTTCCGGGCACGGGGCCGGGCGGATATGCTTCTGAAGCGTTTATGTCATGTTACCGTGGTGATTGATGAAACCAGTAAAGTCAAAACTGCCGAAAAAAATACAAAGGCAAAGGTAGGGGAATAAGGTGGGACAAAAGGTTAATCCAATCGGATTACGGATAGGTATTAATAAAACCTGGGCTTCCCGGTGGTATGTAGACCCTAAGGAATATGCCAATACCTTGCATGAGGATCTTAAACTCAGAAAGATTATTATGAATATGCCTGAAACCAAGGGCGCGGATATTGCGGAGATGGAAATTATCCGGCATCCCCAGCGGATTACTATTGTTATCCATACCGCCCGGCCGGGTGTTATCATTGGCACTAAAGGCGCAAACATCGAAAAGATAGGTCAGGAACTTCAGAAGTATGTTACCAGGAAGATTCAGATCAAGATAAAAGAAGTCCGGAATGCGGACAATAATGCCCAAATAATAGCCCAGAATATTTCCCGCCAGCTTTTGGCCAGGGGTTCTTTTCGCCGGACCATGAAGCAGGCGATCGCCAATGCCATCAAGAAGGGCAACGCCCAGGGCGTCAAGGTCAGGCTTTCGGGACGACTTGGCGGCGCCGAGATGTCTCGTACCGAAGAAGCAAAAGAAGGCCGCATTCCCCTTCATACCTTGCGGGCGGATATAGATTACGGTTTTGCCGAAGCCCAAACAACGTTTGGTGTTATCGGCGTCAAGGTGTGGGTTTATAACGGGATGAAATACGGTAAGGAACAGAAAGAAGACGCCGGAGCTTTGGTGAGGAAGCGGCGTGGTGACCGGGAACACGGCGAGCGTGAACGTGTTCCGGCGAGGAGTTAAGGTATGTTAAGTCCAAAGCGAGTTAAACACCGGAAGGTACAGCGCGGTAATATGCCTGGGGATGCGACCCGGGGGAATACCGTTGTTTTTGGAGATTACGGGCTGGTTGCTCTGGATCGTATGTGGATTACGAATCGGCAGATTGAGGCCGCCCGTATTGCCATGAACCGGCATATCAAGCGCGGCGGGAAGCTGTGGATACGTATTTTCCCGGATAAGCCGTATTCCAAGAAGCCCGCTGAAACCCGTATGGGTAAAGGAAAGGGCGCTCCCGAATACTGGGTTGCCGTGGTAAAGCCTGGGACCGTTATGTTTGAACTTGGCGGTATAGACAAAGCCTTGGCCGAAGAAGCCATGATTTTAGCGGGGGCTAAACTTCCCATTAAGACCAGGTTTGTATCCCGCTCGGATTTTGAGTTGGGTAAGTAGGAGAACTAAGGAAGCGTCTATGAAAAATTCTTTTAAGAATATGACTCTGCCGGAGTTGAAGGTTAAGCGGGATGAGATGCACAGGAAGTACATGGAATTTCGGTTCCAGATGGTGATTGGGCACGTGGAGAATCCGCTTCAAAAGCGCGTTATGCGCCGGCAGATTGCTCGGCTTAATACGCTCATCGGCGCCCAGGAAAAGGCGCAGGCGCAGGAGATACTGAAGCGGAAGGCGGCTGAAAGTGATCAAAGACCGGACGTGAAGGCCTAACGAGGAGTTTGTATGGGAGAGGAAGCGGTGAATAACGAAGTTATTCAGAATGATCAAACCGTTCAGGTTAAGGCGAAAGGGAAAAAAGAGTTCGTAGGCGTTGTGAAAGGCGACAAGATGGATAAGACTATTGTGGTATCCGTAGAGACTACGACTTTGCATCCCCTGTATAAGAAGTATGTAAAGAGGGTCAAAAAACTTAAGGCCCATGATGAGACTAACGACGCCAAAACCGGCGACCGGGTTCGTGTCGTGGAATGTCGTCCTATCAGCAAGGAAAAGTGCTGGAAACTTGCGGCAGTTGTCGAACGCGCGCGATAGTTGCGTACGCAGGAGCGCTTGACCGTGTTGACGGCGGAGCGCGTTCAACAAGGAGAGTATGATGATCCAGGTAGAAACCTTCCTGAATGTGGCCGACAATTCAGGCGCAAAGATTGTTCAGTGTATTAAGGTTCTTGGCGGTTCAAAGCGGAGATACGCAAGCATCGGCGATATAATTGTGGTGGCGGTTAAGGACGCCCTGCCTACCTCCACGATTAAAAAAGGATCGGTTGAAAAGGCCGTTGTGGTTCGGACCCATAAGGAATACCGGCGGCCCGATGGAACCTATATCCGGTTCGATGACAATGCTTGTGTTATCATCGATGCAAGTATGAATCCTAAGGGGAAACGTATTTTCGGGCCGGTCGCCCGGGAACTGCGGGAGAAGGATTTTATGAAGATCGTATCTCTCGCCCCGGAGGTACTGTAAGGCCGGATGAACCCTGGTTCATCTAACTTTGCAGGGGAACTTCGGATGAGCGGAAGTAAGGAGCGGGTACTATGTCAGTGAATGTACAGCATAAATTCAAACTGAAAAAAGAAGACACTGTTCAGATCATTGCGGGCAAAAACAAGGGAAAGCGGGGACGGATTTTGAAGATCCTTAGAGATAAGGATAGGATCGTTGTGGAAGGCGTCAATCTCGTCAAAAAGGCGAAGAAGCGCCGGAACCAGCAGGACCGGGGGGGAATCATCGAAATTGAGGCTCCTGTTCACAGTTCAAACCTGATGATCGTGTGTAAAAAGTGCGGACCTACACGGATCGGTTACAAGCTTGAGGGGGACGCTAAAGTGCGGGTCTGTAGAAAATGCGGGGAGGCGTTATAATGAAGAGCTATGAACCGCGGTTAAAGAAAATATACAAGGAGCAGATCGCCCCTGAACTCTTTAAAGAATTCAGTTATAAGTCTCCTATGCAGACCCCGAAGCTGGAAAAGATCGTGGTCAGTATGGGGGTAGGTGAGGCGCTTCAGAACAAGAAATTTCTGGACGCGGCCATTGACGATCTTACCCTTATTACCGGGCAGAAAGCGGTCAAGACTAAAGCCAGGAAGAGTATCGCTAATTTTAAAATTCGTACCGGCCAGGAGATAGGTGCCAAAGTGACCCTTCGGGGAGCTATGATGTATGAGTTTCTGGATCGCCTGGTAAATATAGCCCTGCCGCGTGTTAAGGACTTCCGCGGGGTAAATCAGAACGCCTTTGACGGTCACGGGAATTATTCTTTGGGCATCACCGAGCAGATTATTTTCCCGGAGATTGACTTTGATAAAATTGAACGTGTGGCCGGACTTAATGTTGTAATTGTAACGACCGCCCGAACCGATGCGGAAGCCAAGGCTTTCCTCGCTAAGTTCGGTATGCCCTTTAGGAAATAGGAGGAGTACGCATGGCAAGAAAAGCGATGATCATAAAGGCATTACGGACGCCTAAATATAAGACCAGGAAGGTAAACCGGTGCCGTATTTGCGGAAGACCCAGAGGATACCTCCGAAAGTTTGAGATGTGTCGCCTTTGCTTCCGGAAGCTTGCGAGTGAAGGACTCATTCCCGGCGTCACAAAATCCAGTTGGTAAGGTAGGAGAATAGGATGAGCATTTCTGATCCCGTTGCGGATATGCTGACCAAAATCCGGAACGCCGGAATGGCAAAGCATGAAAAGGTTGATATCCCTACCTCTAAGCTGAAGCTTGAAATTGTTAAGATTCTGAAGACTGAGGGGTATATCAAGAATTTTAAAAAGGTGACTCAGGAGGGAACTAATACCATCCGGGTTTTCTTGAAATATGATGAACAGACCGGACCCATCATCCACGGCATCGAGAAAGTTTCGAAGCCCGGACGCCGGGTTTATACCGGTTATAAAAATATGCCGAGGGTATATAACGGCTATGGAACTCTCATCGTTTCAACGTCGATGGGGGTTACCACCGGGAAGAAGGCTGCCGAGAAAAAGGTCGGCGGTGAAATTATCTGTACTGTCTGGTGATATATCGGTGGCGCTGTGTGCCTGAGTATGTCGTGGAGGAAGGGTTATGTCCAGAATTGGGAAAATTCCGGTTAAGGTCCCTAAGGGAGTTACGGTTGCCTTTCAGGATGAGGTGATTACCGTAACGGGTCCCAAGGGGACATTGACTCAAAAGTATCATCCAGTGGTGACCTTTGATATCCGGGGTGAGGAAATTAATGTTGGCCGTGTGAACGAAGAAAAGCAGACCAGGGCCTTCCATGGGTTGTACCGCAACCTGCTCAATAATATGGTGATCGGGGTAAGCGCCGGGTTTTCCAGGGTCCTGATAATCACCGGCGTTGGTTACCGGGCGGAAATCCGGGGGGAGCTCCTTGTCATGAGCCTCGGATTCTCCAATGACGTGTACATCGGTATCCCCGAGGGGATTAGGGTGGTCGTTGAGCCAAACGGGAAAGTAGTGATCAGCGGGATCGATAAACAGCGGGTAGGTGAATTCGCCTCCCAGATTCGGAAACTCAGACGCCCCGAACCCTATAAGGGCAAGGGAATACGGTATGAGGATGAACATATCCGGCGGAAGGTCGGCAAGAAATCGGGTGTAAAGTAGGGTGTAGAGTTATGATGCGAAAGATGCTTGAAAAAGACCGGAAGCGGCTTAAAAGAAAAATTCACATCCGTAAGCGTATTGCCGGAACCCCGGAGCGGCCGCGGATGAGTATTGTCCGGAGTAACCGGACTTTGTCGATTCAGGCTATTGATGATTCCAGAGGGCATACCATAGCTTCGGCCTCTACTTTGGAAAAGGAGCTTAAGGAGATTAAGCGGACAGTGGAAGGGGCGGGTCAGCTCGGAGAAATCATGGGAAAGCGGCTTCTGGAGAAGAACATTACCACGGTAGTCTTTGACAGAAACGGCTATTTATATCACGGCCTCGTTAAAGCGCTGGCCGACGGAGCCCGGAAAGCCGGGATACAGTTCTAGGGGGCGGAATGGACCACGCACGGGATAGAGACAGGAACAGAGACAGAAATTTTTCTGAAAAAGAGAAGGAATTTGTAGAAAAACTGGTAAAGCTTAACCGGACCGCTAAGGTGGTCAAAGGAGGCCGCCGCTTTTCTTTTTCCGCCCTTACGGTAGTAGGGGACCGGAAAGGCAAGGTGGGTTATGGCTTTGGGAAGGCTAACGATGTTTCCGAAGCGATCCGCAAGAGTATTGATAAGGCCAAGCGGAACATGGTGGAGCTTCCGGTTAAGAATGGGACCATCCCCCATGAGATTATCGGCCTTTTTAAGGCGTCTCGGGTTCTGCTCAAGCCCGCCTGTTCGGGGACCGGCATCATTGCCGGTGGGCCGGTACGGGCCATCATGGAGGCCGGCGGGGTGACGGATGTACTCAGCAAGTCCATAGGCGCTTCAAGCCAGTATAATGTGGTAAAGGCGGCTTTTGATTGTATCAGCAAACTCATGGATGCCAAGACAATCGCCAAGAACCGGGGTAAATCCCTGAAGGAACTCTGGGGGTAGAGATATGGCGAAGAAAATAAAGGTTCGTTTGATCCGCAGTTTGAGCGGGTCCCTTCCCAAACAGCGGGCTACGGTGCGGTGCTTGGGCTTGCGGAAGATTGGGTCCGTCAGGGAATACGAGGCGACCCCGGTAATAGAAGGGATGATCAGGGTTGTTTCTCATCTGGTTTCGGTGGAAGAGGTTTCAAACTCTTTAGGGGTTTGAAAGGAGATTGGCGAATGCATGATTTTGATTTACACGCCCCCGAGGGTGCGAATAAACGGAAACGTATCATAGGCCGGGGGCAAGGTTCCGGGCGTGGAACCACTGCGGGTAAAGGCAATAAAGGACAGAAATCCCGTTCCGGCGGTAAAACTTATATAGGCTTTGAAGGCGGGCAGATGCCCCTGTACCGGCGGCTTGCCCAGCGGGGATTTTCCAACTATCCCTTTAAGAAGGTTTTCCAGGTAGTGAACCTTGGGGAAATCGAGAAACGGTATGAAGACGGCGAGACTGTGGATACTCTTACGTTGATCCGAAAAGGACTTGTTAAGGGGACGTTGAAGTATGGGACGGTTAAGCGGCTTCAGGCGCCGGTTAAGATCCTGGGCGACGGAGAATTTACCAGAAAGCTCACGTTTAATGTCGGTTCAATATCAAATTCGGCTAAAGAAAAGATAGAAAAAGCCGGTGGGACGGTCGCTGTTGCCGATAAGGGCCCGGATGCCCCTTCAACCTAAGATTCTGTGAGAGGAATGTCGCATGGCTAATCCATTGGTCGGTATATTTAGAGTCAAAGAATTACGGGAACGTATTTTTTTTACGGCAGTGATGCTGGTTGTTTTTCGGTTGGGGGCGGTTTTACCCATACCGGGGATTAACATTCGGGAATTGAATGCTTATTTCCTTTCTCAACAGAATTCGGGAAGCGCCATTGTTGATTATCTTGACTTTTTTGCCGGCGGCGCTTTCTCCAACTTCTCGGTGTTCATGCTGGGGATCATGCCTTACATCTCAATGTCCATTATCATGCAGCTCCTGCTTATTGTGTTCCCTAAATTAAAGAAGATTTCTCAGGAAGACGGGGGCAGGAAAAAGATACAGAGTTACCAGCGTATAGGGACGGTGGCGGTCTGCCTTATCCAGTCTTTCGCGGTTACCCAGTACGCCCAGAGTATTTCCCGGAGCGTAGATAACCTCCTCAGTATGGGGCTGGTCCCTTTCACTCTGATTGCTATGCTTACGGTCACCACCGGGACCATGTTCCTCATGTGGATGGGTGAACAGATCACCAAACGGGGTATAGGAAACGGGATTTCCCTCCTCATCTTTGCCGGTATCGTGGCCCGGCTTCCCCAGGCGCTCTGGGAACTTATTGGCCGGGTGCGGAACGGAGACCTCAATCTCGTCTTTGTCATCGTAGTTTTTGTCATGTTTGTGGCGGTTGTGGCTTTGGTGGTGTTTGAACAGCAGGGGCAACGCAAGATTCCGGTCCATTACGCAAAACGGGTGGTCGGTAGGCGTATGTACGGCGCCCAGAGTACGTACATTCCCTTTAAAATCAACCCGTCAGGGGTTATACCGGTTATCTTTGCCTCGTCGATTTTGACCTTTCCCTTGCAGATTGCTTCGACCGTAGGCGGGAACGTGGCTTGGCTTGCGGCGGTTTCCAGAGCTTTAAGTCCCTCAGGACTGCTCTATACTGTCCTGTATGTTTTGCTCATCATTTTCTTCGCCTATTTCTATACTCAGGTGAGCCTGAATCCCATAGAAATCGCCAAGAATATCAGGGAAAACGGCGGCTCCATTCCGGGTATCAGAACGGAACGGATAGAAGAATACCTGACTAAAATTTTGAACCGTATTGTATTACCTGGTTCAATATATCTGGCGGTCATCGCGGTGTTGCCGACTATTATTCAGCGATTATTTAATTTTCCCTCGTCAATATCGTATTTGATGGGCGGCACATCGCTTTTGATCCTGGTTGGTGTGGACCTGGATACTATGAGCCAGGTTGAGGCCCTTCTCAAGATGCATCATCATGACGGGTTAACTAAAAAAGGCCACCTCCGGGGACGGAATTTGTAGGGCGAAGGGATAGGGTATAGCTCCCGGGCATGGCCTTTCTCCGCAAGCGTACCCCTTGGCAAAGTGAAGGAAGATGTGGTTTAATGGAAAGCTACCGGCTTAATATAGGAGCTTTCGGTTTGATAAAAAGTTATCCTGGGCGTTAATCCCGGGGTTGTATAGTTTTAGCAAAGGGAGAACGTTGGATGAAAGTCCGAACCAGTGTAAAGCCTATTTGTGATAAATGTAAGGTGATAAAGCGGAACGGGATTATCCGTATCATTTGTCAGAATCCTAAACACAAGCAAAAACAAGGTTAAGGAGCGGTTTATGGCACGTATTGCGGGGATTGATCTGCCGAATAAGCACGTAAATATCGCGTTAACCTATATTTTCGGTATAGGTCGTTCCAGCGCTGACGAAATCTGTGTAAAGGCGAAGATTGATCCCAACAGGCTTATTAATGATCTTAGCCAGGAAGAACTCAATGAACTCAGACAGCTCATTGAAAATGATTATAAGGTTGAAGGGCGTTTGCGGACTGAAATAGCCCTCAATATCAAACGGCTCATGGACATAGGCTGTTACCGGGGGCTCCGGCATCGTAAAGGTCTGCCCCTCCGCGGGCAACGGACCCGGACAAACGCCCGTACCCGGAAAGGCAAGAAGAAAACCGTAGCCGGGAAGAAGAAGTAGCGGAGGAAAGCGTGGCTGCTAATACAAAGAGCAAGAAACGGAAAGAGAAAAAGTCTGTATATGAAGGGAATGTGTATATCCAGGCTACGTTCAATAATACGATTGTAACCATTACCGATCTTATGGGTAATGCGGTTTCCTGGGCGAGTTCCGGCGGGCTTTCGTTTCGGGGTGCGAAGAAGTCAACCCCTTTTGCGGCCCAGACTGTCACTGAAACTGCGGCTCAGAAGGCGATACAGGTAGGGTTGAGGGAAGTACACGTCTATGTTAAGGGTCCCGGCATTGGCCGGGAAGCGGCGATACGGCAGCTTGGCGCCATGGGGATAAAGGTAAGATCGATCAACGATGTTACCCCTATTCCGCATAACGGTTGCAGGCCACGGAAGACCAGGCGTATCTAAGGGGGTAGGGAAGTATGGCAAGATATACGGGACCGGTTTGCCGTCTGTGCCGGACGGAACAGAAAAAGCTCATGCTAAAGGGAGACCGGTGTAAGAGTGATAAATGTCCGATTAACAAAAAACGGCCCGCTCCCGGCAAGGATCCCAAGGTTCGGCCTGGTAAGCGGTCAGATTACGGGCTTCAACTCAGAGAAAAACAGAAACTCCGGCGTATCTATGGTATGCAGGAAAAGCAGTTCCTCCTGTTTTTTGAACGGGCTTTGCGTATGCCCGGCATCACCGGCGAAAATCTTTTTGTGCTTTTGGAACGGCGGCTGGACAATGTAGTGTACCGGTTGCGTTTTGCGGTAAGCCGGACACAGGCCCGGCAGCTTGTACTGCACGGTCATATTATGGTAAACGGCAGACGGGTGAACATCCCGTCTTATCTGGTCAGACCCGAGGATGTTATTGAAATAAAAGAACCCAGCAAGAACCTGGTGGTTATTAAACAAGCCCTCAAGGAATTCGGCAAGTCCGGCGTTATGCCCTGGCTTCAGCTTGATCCTGACGGGATGAAAGGGAAATTCCTTGCCGCTCCACGGCGCAGTGATATAACAGATCTCGCGGACATCAAAGAACAGATGATCGTTGAATATTATTCTAAATAAGGAGTTTCCATGGCCCGTAAGAACCTGATTATAGGATTTAAACGTCCCAAAGGTATCATCTTTGAGCATGGTGAACTTAAACCAAATTATGGTAAGTTCACCGCCGCTCCTTTTGAACCGGGATTTGGAACCACCGTTGGTAATACTTTGCGGCGGGTGCTTCTTTCCCAAATTCCAGGGTATGCGATTACAGCGGTTAAGATTACTTCACATGATGCCGATGGGGTTCCTCATACTATTTCCAGTGAATTTGAGACGATTCCGAATATCATCGAGGATACTCTGGAGGTTATCAATAATCTCAAACAAATACGTTTGCGGCTCCCCCCGGAAGTAGAGCAGAGTGTTTTATTGTACGAATGGTCGGGAAAATACGATGTAAAAAGTGATGATTTTTCGCGGCTCGGGGAAGTTGAGGTAATGAGTACCGGTCGGCATATTATGACCTTGATGGATGACGCTCATATCGAACTGGAGATTCAAATTGATCTGAACCGCGGCTATGTTCCGTCTGATGATAATGAACAGTACATTGAGGTTATTGGTACCATCCCGATGGATGCAATTTTCTCGCCGGTGAAAAAGGTTAAATTTGCGGTAGAGCCCACCCGGGTCGGCCAACGTAGCGATTATGACAAGCTTATTCTTGAGATATGGACTGACGGAACCGTGCACCCTGACGACGCCCTGGCCGAAGCCGCCAAGATTGCCAAAGATCATTTTTCGGTTTTTATCAATTTTGACGAAAACAATCTGGGGTTCGATGAGGATTTGGATGAAGAGAATGAACGTATCCGTCAGATACTCAATACCCCGGTGGAGGAATTGGAGTTATCCGTGCGATCTTCCAATTGTCTTAAAAATGCGAATATTAAGACTATCGGGGAGTTAACCCGAAAAACTGAGGATGATATTACCAAGACCCGCAACTTCGGCAAGAAGTCCCTCCAGGAAATCAAGGAAAAGTTGAAGGAATGGAATTTGGGTCTTGGTATAACCGATCTTAATGTATTAAAGAATGCAGTAAGAATTACCTCTCAGCAACCCCAGCAAAAGGAAGAAGAAGATGAAGCATAGAAGAGGCTTTAATCCCCTTGAACGTTCATCGGCTCACCGGAAAGCCCTGCATAGAAATATGGTGACCTCTCTGTTCAAGTATGAACGAATCAGAACTACCAGGGCGAAAGCTCTGGAAGTCAGGCGGAGCGCTGAAAAGCTCATTACTCGGGCAAAGGTTGATTCAGTCCATAACCGGCGTATCGCCTCAAGGCGCCTCTTTGATGAGGGGATTGTGGCGAAGCTGTTCACCAACATCGCGGTCAGGATGAAGGAAAGGCCCGGCGGTTATATCCGGATACTCAAACTGGGGGAGCGGTATGGTGATGCTGCGGAAGTAGTCATTCTGGAGTTGGTGGACTATAAACTGGATACCGAAACTGTGGACAAGAAGGCAAAAAAGGAAAAGAAGGCTGGCGTAAAGAAAGATGACGAAAAAAAAGCCGCCAGGTCCAAGTCCGTTGGGAAAACAGTAAGTGAATAATTCAGGGGGGATAGCATAATGTCCAAAGCGCATAGAGGAAAGGGAATACGGGAACTGGTCTCCCGGGGCAGAGATGATTGTCCTGTTTGCAAACGGGGCGGCGTCAAACTGCTCTACGAAGTAGAAGCCGGCGGACAAAAGATTAAGGTCTGCAAAATCTGCAAAGCTGCGATAAAGCACGGGAAGAAAAGCCCTGCATAGAAAGACTGGAATTTTTATTGTTATACCCGGGTTAGGGCAACGGCTAAAAGAATATATAAACAATCCGGTTAGCCGTGTCCTGCCGGTTTATTTTTATTTCTATACACTTGTACTGTTTTTTTGATGGTAATACGGTAGATGATTCTCTTGCCTCTGTATTATGATGTAGTTTAACGGCTTTACGTTGACGATACTCCGCAAGGGGATTAGCTCTGTTTTTTTCGGTATTTCTTCCCCGATCCTCTCAATGTGACTACCTTAAACAGAACCACCCCGCCAAAAGGATAATACCGAGGTTGATAACTCATGTTACGCAGGAAGAATAATATGAACCACTAACCATACGAACAACACGAACTTTTGAGGTTAAATCCATAGTTTATTTGTGAAGTTTGTGGTTAAATTTTTTCAATTTTGGTTCCAGTACGTAAGGTGAGTTGATAAGAAAGGGTAGCGAAAAAAATATCCCCGCAATCGCAAGTAAAAACTTGGATGAACTTTTAACTTTATTACGGCCTTTTGATATTGCAAATAGTCTATTCTGACAATAATTTTGCTTATTAATCGCGTATTACCAACAGCGAAGTAGTGACGGGTAAAGAGAACACACAAAAGATAGAGAGGAAACACCTGTGATTACGGACGTGGAGTTCTCGATTAGTACGCAAAGGTATACGTTTTTCCAAATCTTTCGCCCATTACCGGAAAACGGCGCCAAGTCTCCGAACGCCAATTCCGAATTGGTGGTTCTTGCGGCAAAACATACCAGAACGGAGATGCGGGAGTTGGAGGATTCCATTAACTCCTTTAAGGGGAGGGATTAATCCGGGTTTTCCCCCCTTTTCCGCCCGTCATAGCCAAGGTCACTCCGGACAGCACCAGCAGGGCTCCCAGCCATTGGAGGGGCATAAGCTTTTCCCCCAGAAAGGCGAAGCCCACGGCTACAGTTACCACGGGGATAAAATTAAGAAAAACCGATGTGACCGAAACGCCCAATTGTTCCAGGGAGTAAGCGTAGAACCAGTACCCCAGGGCGGAACAACAGATACCCAGGAAGACAGTATGCCCCAGGACGGGCAGGGTGGGAACGCTCCAGGAAGGAAATTCCTGGGCGGCAAAGGGCAGGAAGCCGATGAAGCCGAAGACGCTCTGCCAGAATACAATGTGGATGCGGGAACAGCGGGCAAAGAGAGGCCGGGTAAGGAAGCTGTAAGCCACCCAACTCAGCGCCGCGCCGCCCATATAAACATATCCCCAGATGCTGCCTGAAACCGAAAAGGACACTCCCGCCACAAGCCATACGCCGGCGGTGGAAATAAGAGCCCCCAGCCAGCGCTGGACCGGGGAAGAGGGGGCGGGTTCCCGCGTCGTTTTTCGGCGGAACTTGCCGCCTGTCCATTCGACAATTACGGTGAGCGCCGGTATGGCGGCGACGATGATGGATGCTTCCGACGCGGACACCAGGGAAACCCCGTTATTTTCACAGAAGAAATACGCAGTAACCCCCGTCAGTCCCGCGCCGACGAGGAGAGGCAAATCCCTGACTTTGAGCTTTTCGTCCGGAGCGAGGCGGCTTTTGATAAAAGTTAGAAACACTATCGCCAGCGCAAACCTGCACGCCCCTAGGGTCATGGGCGGAAACACGGTTACGGCGACCTTGATGGAAACAAAGGAAACGCCCCAAAAGACGACGCAGATGATAATAGTCAGGAGAGCTTTCTTTCGGTCATACATATTTTTATAATATTATTTTATGCCATTGTAGCATAGTCCCTGGTCTTTATTTTGAGAAATCAGTATGAATTTAACAGCTCTTGATTCTGTGGGTCAAGTTTAGCCGCTTCTGCCGTCGAGAATTTTAAGGTAATCGACAATGTATTGCGGGGTATAATAGACTTGTTCGATAACCCGGTTGGTTGTCTCACAAGTCTTGCGGTTTTTCAGGCTAAAGCCTTGCAAAACCGCGTTTATTAGAGTTGTTTAGAAACTGAAATTTCTAAACAACTCTAATAAACGCTTCCGGCGTGGCGGATTTCCGGCTTTTCTTCCACCCTGGCCTGATGAGTTTCGGTAAGGTGTATCTTGCTTCCCAAAAAACGCTCGTAAATGCGTCCCAATATTTCAGGATCTATCACGTCAAACTGATAGGCCGAAAGGGAATGGCACAGTTTTTTGAGCCTGTTCCAAAACTAATTGACTGTTCGCTAAACGCACACGGTTTTGGAACAGCCTCTTTTGATAATATTTTTAATGGTTTTATCATCAATGCCGAGAGCCTCGAAAAAATGTTCTTTGAAAAAAAGTCCGTTATATTCACCACCAAGATTTCTGAACAAGGGAATAAGGTGCGGATAGATGTTTTCCTTATGTCGGATTTTGGAATAGACTCAACCGGGAATTTGGCTGAGTTCCTGCGGATTGTCAACAATGAAAATGAGGGATTTCCCCCCAAAAGGGACCCGTCCCTAAGGGAAAGCATCCGCGCAAGGGATAGGAGCGGTATAAGTTTTTCCGGGCAGGGATCTGCCCGGAAAAACTTATTTAAGCGGATAGCCCGGTTTCCGGCGCCGGACCCGGAGGGTCTGAAAGCGCCGGAAATGCGCCCAAAATTTCCGGAAAAATCTTCGTAAATGCAAAATCACTGCCTTTTTGCCTTCAATCCTTGCATTTCCCCCCCCCTTTACGGTATATTGACCTTAGAATGGCATATATAAAACACCTTTTCGACCGGAATTTCCTGGAATACGCTTCTTATGTTATCAAAGACCGGGCCATCCCGGACCTGGAAGACGGTTTAAAGCCCGTACAGCGGCGTATCATGCACACCCTTTTTGAAAAAGACGACGGAAAATTTCATAAAGTTGCCAATATCGTGGGGGAGTGTATGAAGTACCACCCCCATGGGGACGCTTCCATAGGCGACGCTCTGGTGGTTCTGGCCAA
>JAITBO010000249.1 GCA_031283505.1 Treponema sp.
TCTATCTTGGTAAAGGCCCCTATGCCGTAAGAAAGCCGGATCAGGGGCCGGGCTATCTTGATGGACGGAATGTCCGACATGGCCGTAAGGTCCGAATAATCCAGGGGGTTGATCACATCCAGGGGGCCCAGGCTATCGGCCTTGCCCCAGGTGAGCTTCATCAAGCCTCCCTCGACAGTAAAACTGCCGAAGAAGACCTTGACATAGGCTTCGTCCAAAGACAATATCCGGGACGGGTCCTGGAAGTCGGGACGCAGCTTCAGATTGATCACCCCGTCGGCGTTGGAACCCCTGGCGGAGAAATTAAGTTCCCCGGAAAAGACGTTCCCCGGACGAATGTTGCGGAAGGCATCGCCGGACCTGAATTCTTCGGCATAGAAAAGCAGTTCCGCCTGGGCCTTTCCGCTTATGGAGGCCCCCGTAATCAGGGAACCTAAGCCGCCTCCTGACACCGCCGGACCGGATTCTTCTTCGTCAAAGCCGAAACCGAAATCGTCCTGAGCCCCGGCGGACAGAATCACCGCCAATAAAAAGACGGGAACAAAGGCGAAAAACCTGGCTTTCATCGGCTCCTCCCGGTTTCAAGATAGGCGGTGGTAAACACGCCCTCCGGGATGGGATCATCGTATTTCAGAATATCCATGTAAATGGTAGTAGATGTACCCGCCCCTGCTGTAGTCATGGTAGTAACCGTGGGGGTAAGCCGCCCCTGTATGTCTTTGACTTCTTTCATCTCCACGGTTTTGACCGGGGAATTCGTGTTCTTGCGGTCGTAAAGCTCGATTTTGTATCCTATTTTTGTGTCTTTATCGATCCACTGGACCATGCGGGAATATTGATACGAACTGTCCCTGGGCCGGGACTCGATCACGTAGCAGGGCTTTCCATTGTAGGCTTCTTCCTTGAGGAGGGTGTGATTGTCCAGGTCAACGTCGCGGCTTGCGGAAGAAATATCATCGTAAGAAAAATCGGTTCCCATAAAACTCCCCGATCCTTCGGTGGCCGCGATACGCCGCACCTTTCCCAGGGAGGGGAGAAAAATCCACCGGTCCTCGCCGCCCCCGGATTTTTCCATGGTTAGGAACCGTGTTCCCGCGACACTGGCAGGACGCTGGAACACGATGATGGTCCGGGAACCGTTGGGGCCGTCCTTGGAGTATTGATCGATTACACGCTCGGTGGTAGTCCCGTCTTTTGCGGTGATCACCATCCGCGACCGGCTTGACACGGTGTCCGCAGTAACGCGGTCCCGTGAAGAGCGCACGATTGCCGCCGCGTCCTGGGCAAAAACAGCGGCGGTTCCGGCAATTATCATCGTAATTAAAAAGACGATTCTTTTCATACTTAACTCCTATATTTCTCTTGTTATAAATTTGGGCTTAATCAGATTGAGCAGCACCGGTATCACCGTCAGGCTCACGATGGCGCTGGTTCCCATGGTCAGGGCGATGAGAAAACCCAAGTCGGCAAGCATATTGAACTGCGACAAAAGCAGCACCGCAAAACCCGCGCCTACGGAAACGGCGTTGATCAGAATGGCCTTTCCGGAAGTCGCATAGGCTCTGCGCAGAAAATCTCCCTTTCCTCCGGCGGCGCGGTATTCCCGCTTGTAGGCTTCCAGAAAGTGAATCGTATAGTCAATCCCGATGCCGACAGAAACGCTGGCAACCATGGCGGTCCCGATGTTCAGCTTGATCCCTGTAAAGCCCATCACCGCAAAATTAATCAGGATGGAAATGGAAAGCGGCGCGATTCCGACCGCTCCCGCAGTAAAAGACCGGTGGGAAACGGCGATGATGAGAAACACCAGGGCAAGGGAAACGATCACGGATATAAGCTGGGACTGAACCACATGGGTGTTGAGGGACGCCTCCACCATGGCTACTCCGCCGACCGTCACCTTGACCCCCGAAGGGGCATTCGCTGCTATATAATTGTTTATTTCCCGGTATGCGGAATTACTGTCGTGCTGCCCGACGGTACGAAGCTGGACCGTGGTCTTAATCGCCGTAGGCTCCAGAGGATCGTTGGCGTAATCGCTGATATTGCCCGAAAGGAGGACCAGGTAATTTGATACCAGCCTCTGAAGTTCTTCGGGAGTTTTCTTCCCGTACCTGGCGGGGTCTGTGGGCACTTCGTAATACGCGGCGCCCTCATAGTTGAGGAGGCGCTTAATCTCCTTTACCAGGGCATTGGCATCCATGCCCAGACTCTTTCCCGCCGCCCGGTCAAAAAGGGCGGCCAGTTCCTCCGGGGTGTACGTCCTGGTCCTGAAATCTTTTCCATCTCCGGCGGCGGTTTCCCCCAAAGCCGGGACGCCGCTTAAACCGTCCTCCTCTCCAAAGCCAAAGCCGCCTAAGTCCCCGGAAGCAAAGCCGAAGCCGGTTTCCTGCCCGTCTTCAAAACCAAAGCCGAAATCCGCGTCCGCGCCGCTTTCCTCGTTTCCTCCCTCCGGGGCTTTAAGGCCGTCGGGGCTCTCTCCGGCGTTGAACACCTGGTTGATCCGTTTTATAAGCCCGGTGAAGCCCATGGCCTTGCCGACTTCGGGAACCTTCTCCGAAAGGTAGGTGTTCAGGCCCTCCATGACGGTCAGAGAGCCGGGATGCAACAGGGTTTCCGCGTCATCAGCCTCAAACACCACGCTCACTACCTTGGACCCGCCGAATTTCTCCCGGATGAACACGTCGGATTTATAAATGTCCGTATCCGGCTTAAAGTATTCCATCATAACATTATCAATGATGATCCTGGAAAGGCCGTAAAGAGAAACCACGATAACAACGGCGGCGACAAAAAGGGTGAACCGCTTTTTTCGTACAATCCGGGTGAACAAATCGGCGATGCCGGTACTGATGGGATCAAACTCCCCTTCCCCGCCATCAGATTGGGAAACCGCCTTAGTCCGCCAGTTCAGAGGCCTGGGCCCCCGGATAAGGATCAGAGCGGGGATTAAGGTTACCGCCACCACAAAGGCGGCCATCACCCCAAAGCTGGAGAAAAAGCCGAATTCCCTGATGGGCAGCACCGAGGTGAAGCAGTTGGAGAAGAACCCCACGAATGTCGTCAAGGCAGCGAGGAACACGGGTTTCCCGATTTTCCGCAGAAGCTCAAAGACCAGTTCCCGGTGTTCCCCGGCGCTCAGGGTCCTGTCCCCCATATCGGACATATAGTGGGAGATCACGTGAATGCCATAGGCGCTTCCTACGGCAACCAGGATGATCGGGAGTACCGTGGAGATGACGGAAAGTTTTACGCCGAACAGGGGCATGGCGCCTATGGCCCAGACTGCGGCAATCACCACCGTGAGGAGAGGAAGGACTACCGCAGTAAACCTGCGGAAGGAGAAGAAAAGTATCCCCAGCACCACTATTACTACCAGGGGCACCAGAAAAAAAAGATCCGCGTTGATGGCTTCGTTGACCGTAGCACTGATAACGGGCATTCCGGTCACATATACCTCCGCCATTCCTTCAAACATTTCCCGGGCCGTATCCCGGATAAGCACAAAGCTGCTGGCCGCTTCCTGGCCGCCCGCTTCATCAGAGCTTATTTCCAGAGGTATCAGAACCTGGGTGGCGCTGAAATCATCGGAGACCAGGGCCCGCTCGTACATATCCCAGGAAAGCACCCGCCGCTTGAGTTCGGCAATCTCCCCGGCGGTTCCGGAAAAATCGTCCCCCACCAGTTTTTCTACGATGATGGCGTCTCCGTCGCCGGTTATATAATCGGTGGTGACCAGGGAATTGACATTTTCGACAATTTCAATTTCCTCAATCCTCGTCACATATTCCCTGAGCCGGGCAAGAAAATCCGCGTCGAACACGGTTCCGTATTTACGCTCAAGGCCGACCAGGATAAACAGGGAGCTTCCAAAGGTGTCGTCGATCCACTGACTCACCAAAAGCGCCTCGTCGTTCTCCGGAACAAATCTGAGATTATTGTTGTCGATTTCCGCCCTTGGTAGTTGAAAGGCGAAAAAAACCGTTAGTACCCCAATCACGGCGACGACAACCCATGGATATTTAAAAAAAGTCCGCATATTTACTCCCTATGTTTTCTCTGCTTGACGCAGATTCCTTATCCGGAATATCCGGAAGGTTTCACCGTTTCCCGCTTATCTCCAAGCACCAGGCGGGAACGATCTATTCCCTCCCGGGCTATCCCCCTCAGTATAATCTGAAAAATATTCTGCATTTCATCAAAAAGAACAACGTCAACTTCCTGCGGCTTCTTGAGGAATTTCACCGCATTGTCCACGATCAGGGAAAAAAGGGATATGAGCGTATGGGCGATCAGGATAGGATTCACGTCGCGTTCAAAATCCCCTTCGTCAATCCCCGCTTTTATCATATCCCGTATCATGTTGAAAAGTTCAAAAGACGGGGCGATAACGCCGTACTTGTCATCGTTGACGGAAATGAAAGGATAATTCGGGACAATGTATTCCTTCATGTTAAAAAGCACCTTCATGTCATCAGATTTTCCGAAAATATCCACATAGCATTTCCAGAAGAGTTTCAGGGAGTCCAGGGCGGACATTTGCAGGTTATGAAGAGACCGGAAATGTTTGACAAAATGAAAACCCGTTTCGATACATATTTCCCTGAACAGAATATCCCTGCTGGAAAAATAAAGGTACAGGGTAGCCTTGCTCAGTTCCGCCCGTTTCGCGATCTCCCCCATGCTGACCACCTCCGCTCCTTGTTCCAGAATAAGGGCCTTTGCGCATCGTATGATTAGCGCCTTCCGTTCAGCCCTTTCCCGTTCCTTCCGTTCCGCAATGCCCATAGCCCTATTCTCCCGGCTTGTGGAAATATAATAACCACTAGTCATTATATATATGACGGTTTTTTATTAACTATTAATGTATAAACAGACCGTTGGTTAGTCAAGAGGGAAATAAAAAAATGCCAACGGCCAATAGAAATGTCCCTCCTGGCTCGCAGGGCGTCAATATTTGATTCGCAGGCGGCTCCTACCAAAAAGAACCCGCCTTTGGGCGGGGGAGCTTCAGGGCTAAACTTGACCCACAGAAATACGGGCTGTCAAATCCATGCTGATTCCTCAAAACTAAGATGAATAATGATAACCACGGAATACCGGAACCTCCGGTTCCCTGGAGTTTTACGGAGGAAAGAGGGAAAATCCGGGTTTTGTAACAAAAACTCCGTGGTTTTTCTTAAAACGGGTAATGATACCTGAATTGCGGGTCAAGTTTAGGCGGGATGAACGAGATTTCTTTTTAGGGGCGAACTAGCAGGTTCGCCGACCAGAAGGTAAAGGGCCTTGTGGGGCTGGTGCCGATATTCGGGAATTGACCTATACACCATGATCGGGATGCCGGAAACAATCAACCAGATGATCGTTTACCAGCCCGGAAGCCTGGAGAAAGGCGTATACAATGGTGGGCCCTACAAAGGTGAAGCCCCGTTTCTTGAGTTCTTTGGAAATTCCCCCGGAAAGTTCCGTTGAGGCGGGAATTTCCGTTATGGCCCTAAAACGGTTGATCACCGGTTCTCCGTCTACCCAGTCCCACAGCCACCTGGAAAAAGAGACCGGCCCTTCCATCATTTTGAGGTAGGCTTGGGCATTTCCAATGGCGGACTCGATTTTCCGGCGGTTTCTGATGATACGGGTATCCCCCATAAGTCGTGCGATGTCCTTTTCTCCATATCGGGCCATGCGTTCCGGGTCCATACCGTCAAATGCCTCCCGGTAACCTTCCCGACGTTTCAGAATGGTAAGCCAGGACAGCCCTGCCTGGGCTCCATCGAGAACAAGAAACTCAAAGAGCTTCCGGCTGTTTTTCAGGGGGCGGCCCCATTCTTTATCGTGGTACTTAATATATATGTCATGAGAAAGGCACCAGGGACAGCGCGTCTTTTCCATGGATATAGCATATACTTTTTATATATTTCTAAGCAATATCGGGAACCCTCTCAAAAACTGACATTTTGGATGGGCTTACTAACTCAATATTAGGAACTGTACAGAAATAACATGAACCACGAACCAACAAAAAAGGTGCCAGGCACCTTTTCCGAGCCCCTTACAGCACAGGCCGCAGGGTCTGATGCGCCCATCATCCTCTGGAGATGCCGTTACATCATTTTTGATGGCTTTTCGCTTCCTGTAACGGGATGCTTTCCAGGTAATTGTCCAGGATGATTTGTTCAATTTTGTCCAGGAAGATGAACTCCATGGACATATCGGGTTGTTTGCGGATTAGCCGGCAGATGGGAGAGATAATGTCGTCGCCCACCCGGAGGGAACATTCGCGGAGTTCCGTCCCCTCGGTCAGGGTCGCCGTTAGCGAGGGGTTGTCCGGTTCAAGGGAGATGCCGGAGGAGGAAAGGGTCTTGACGGCGGCGGTGACAATGGTTTTGCCGACAGGATGGGCCATGCAGAAGCCGAAGCGGGTCCAGGGTTCGGCATGGTAACGCCGGGCCTTGCGTTTGTCGGGGATCTCCAGGTACCGTTCCAGGATGCTCTGAAGCTGATCCATCACGCCGGAACGGTTGAGGTCGCCGGACACAATGCCGGAAACCCCGGTAAAAAAAGCTTTGGACGCTTCTTCCAGAGAAAAATCGTCTTCTTTAAGGAGGATGATGGGGCATTGCTCTTTGGAACGCTCGTAGCGGACGAACTGGACCAGCACATTCCAGTGCCGGGGAAAGTCGTCGGCGCTGAGGATGATGCAGGAGGGGTCGATTTCGTCAAGGTTGTCCATGGCCTTGAGTACATGGCGGTAACGGATCAGCTCAAAGCCCAGGGGTTTGATATTCGCCGAAATCAGGCCGGGAATTTCATCCGAACCAAGGATGAGCATTAGTTTCATTCAGTCCCCAAATTTACTACCGTATAGTCAACAATCGTCCATATATCGTCTTTTCGGCGAAGTGTATAGGTATAACGCTTCTTTTCAGTATAGCTGCCTCCCCTGAATTTTTCCAGTACCACAACGGTCCCTTCTTCCGCGCCATAGGCGGTCCGTTCAATCTGAAATTCCGTGGGGATAACGGCTATGTCACCGTCAACCACGGCGCTTTGCAGTTCCGTCCTGTACCGGGCGATCATGCGGCGGCGGCCTTCTTCGGATTCGGCGAGCCACTGCCGGCGGCGGCTGCCGTCACGGGAGACCATGGCTTCCAGATCAAGGTACAGGAAGAATTTTTCCCACTGGGATTTCTGCCGGGCCGTGAGGGTGTAGGCCACCACCTCGTCGGGGGAAAGGCGTTCCCGGACCAGAATGGCGCTGGTCTCCACGTCCATAGCCAGGGGTATGCCGTCGGGACCGGGGATGGCCGGGGGACGGAGGTTGAGGGAGAGGCGGTTTGATTCCAGGGGAAGGGGTTGAACGGCGGAGGCGGCGGAATGGTATAACTCGGGGTATACCCGCGCCTGCACCACGAAGGCGCCGCTCTGCCTGAAGTCCGCGTAGTCCCGGATGTCCTCTACAAAAGAGAAGGACTCCCCGCTTTCCATGGAGATCTCCCGAAAATACACCTGGGCGGCTGCGGCCCTCCGCCTTACCAGGACTTCCGCAGGCTCCACCGTCCGGTTGGAGACGGTCCTGACATCGAAGTCCACGGACCAGGCCCGCTCGTCCGCCAGCTTGAAGCGGTAGGCGCCGGGTCCCTTGTTGGCGATGGACACCTGGACCAGGATGGGGGTGTCCGCCGCGTAGTAGACGCGCTTGTCGAAGAACCGTATGCTGAGTTCTATGCTGGATCGGACCTGATACGCTGCCGGGAGAGGGGAAACTGCGGTTTCCTGGGCCGGGAGAGCGGCGGCGGCAATCAGGATGAACAATAGGGCAATCTGTCGTTTCGCCATGGAAATTCCTCTGTATAAAGAAAAGACAATACTATATTATAGAATCGGAACATCATGCTGAATACCTTATCCTTTCCTGTTTTAACCGGAAAAATAGGTTCTTCCCCGGCGTTGCGGGTTGTCGTTTCGGCCTTTCGGGGGGGGAAATTTCCTCTGGAAGTGGATTCCGTGGAGGGTTCCTTCGCCGCGATCCTCATCGCCGCCCTCTACCGGGCGTCCGGCGGGGTGTTCGCGGTCGTTGTTCCCACGGATCAGGAAGCCGGGGAACTTGCCTCGGACCTGGGCGTCCTGGGACAGCCGGTCTCCGTTTTTCCCTGGTGGGGAACCATGCCTTACCGGGAAATGGCCCCCCTGTCCGCGGTTTTCGGTGAGCGGAGCCGGGTCCTGAGCGCCCTTGCCCAGGGAGAGCCGGGCGTCTACATCCTTCCCGAACGGACGTTTCTTACTCCCCTGCCGCCCCTGGATTACGTGAGGAGCCTTCTCCTCACTCTGGAGACAGGAGGAGGCATTGACACCATGGCCCTGGCGTCCACCCTGGTGAATTACGGGTATACCCGTGTGCCCAGGGTTCAGGTCCATGGCGAGTTTGCCCTGCGGGGGGAGGTGCTGGACATCTTCATGGGCGGGGACGAAGCGGCCTATCGCATCCTCTTTGATTTTGACCGCATCGAGACTATCAAACGCTTTGATCCCCTGGACCAGAGCGGTTTGGACGTGGTGGAACGCCTGACGATACGGCCCCTCAAGGAAGTGATCTGGACCGACGAGCGTATCCTGTCCCTGGGCCGGAACCTGGAAACGGCGGAAGAATTCATCACCAACGGCAAGGCTTACCTGGAGGATCTGATGGCCCGGCGGAAAACGGGGGGTGAGGAACTGCTTTTTCCCCTGGCCTTTGAGGACCCGGACGACCCCGGCGGCATTACGGCGGCTGCCAGGTTTCCCGATTATCTGGACGAAGGGGCGACGCTTTTTCTTGTGGACCGGGAAAGGCTGGAAAACGCCCAGGATTCCCTGTCCAGGGAGTACGACGGCCTCTACCGCCACGCCCGCCGGGAGTTCCCTGACCGGGAAGTCCCCCTGCCCACGCGCATACTCCTGGGCTTTAACGGTCTTGCTTCACGGGTATCCCGGCGGGTCTCCTTTATGTCTATAAAAGGCGGCGGGGAGGAGGGGGCGCTCAGGCTTCCCCTCTCCTGCGAACCTTCCCGAAGCTTCTTCGGCAACATTGATTATATAAAAGAAGAATTCAGCCTGTTGATGAAGGAAGGCTGGAATATCCTGGTTGCCGCCGAGTCGGAAGTACAAGCCGGACGGATACGGGAGCTTTTCCGGGAGGAAACGGCAAAGGGCGGGGGCCCTCAATCCGGTCGAAACGGACGGGGTTCAGGCGCGGCGTCTGCGGTCCCCATGCTTGCGGTGGAAGCCCTGCCCCTGGCTTCGGGCTTTTCCCTTCCGGACGTGAAGTTCCTCCTGGTCCAGGAGAACGAGATTTTTGGCCGGAGACGGCGGCCTCCACGGTCCCTCAAGCAGGCGCGGAGCGTCGCCATCGACACCTTTGTGGAGCTTAACAGTGGAGACTATGTGGTTCACCTGAACTACGGCATAGGTCTCTTTAAGGGTATAGAACGGATACGGGCCCTGGGTCATGAGCGGGATTACGTGAAGCTTGAATATCTGGGGGAAGAAGTGGTCTTTGTCCCCATAGAGCAGGTCAACCTGGTTCAGCGCTACATCGGGAACGAGGGAAGCCCGCCTCGGCTGGACAAGCTGGGGTCCAAGAGCTGGGAATCCCGGAAGCGCCGGGTACGGGAGTCCGTGGAGGATATTGCCGAAAGGCTCATCGCCCTGTATTCCAAACGAAAGACTGCGCCGGGCTATGCCTTTCCCGGAGACACCGAATGGCAGACCATGTTTGAGGCCGCCTTTCCCTATGAGGAAACCGAGGATCAGCTCAGGTGCGTGGAGGAGATCAAGGCGGACATGGAAAGCCCGCATCCCATGGACAGGCTGGTCTGTGGCGACGTGGGGTACGGCAAGACGGAGGTCGCGGTCCGGGCTTGTTTTAAGGCGATCATGGGGGGGAAGCAAGTGGCTTTCCTTGCCCCCACCACCATCCTGGCGGAACAGCACTATGAAAACTTCCGGGAGCGGTTCTCCCAGTTCCCCGTCCGGCTGGGTATGCTCTCCCGCCTTGTGGACAGGACCACTATCCGCAGGACCCTGGAGGCCCTGAAAAACGGGGAAATCGACATTCTGATAGGAACCCACCGCATCATTCAGAAAGACGTGGCTTTTAAGGATCTGGGGTTCCTGGTGATAGATGAGGAACAGCGATTTGGGGTCAAGGACAAGGAACGGCTCAAGGAACTCAAGACCAACGTGGACTGCCTTACCCTAAGCGCCACTCCCATACCCCGGACCCTTCACATGAGCCTTCTCAAGATACGGGACATGAGCCTCCTGGCTACACCGCCTCAGAACCGGCATCCCATAGAGACGGTGATCGAGGAATGGAACGAGGAACGTATAGCCTCGGCCATCAGGCAGGAGGTGGAACGGGGAGGGCAGGTTTTCTTCCTCCACAACCGCATAGAGAGCCTCCGGGAAACCAGGCTGCGGATAGAACATCTGGCGCCGGAGATGCTGGTGGAAACCGCCCACGGCCAGATGGACGGCGGGGAGCTTGAGGACGTGATGCACCGGTTCGTACACGGGGGGTTCCACGTCCTGGTTTCTACCACCATCATAGAGAACGGTATAGACATCCCCAATGTGAACACCATCATCATAGACAGGGCGGATATGTACGGCGTCTCCCAACTCTATCAGCTCCGGGGCAGGGTAGGCCGTTCCGACCGGGTGGCCTACGCCTATCTCTTTTATCCCCGGGACACCAACATCAACGAGCTTGCCATGAAGCGCCTCCAGGTGATTTCCGATTTTACGGAACTGGGTTCGGGCTTTAAGATCGCCATGAAGGACATGGAAATCCGAGGGGCGGGGAATCTTTTGGGCAGGGAACAGTCCGGGGACATCTATTCCGTCGGTTTCGACCTCTACCTTCATCTTTTGGACGAGGCTATACGCCGTCTGGAAAATTCGGACTATGAAGGGGAGAACGAAACCCTTCTGGAGCTTGAATATTCGGGCTTCATCCCGGATAATTACATTGATTCCGCCCAGGAAAAGATGGAGGTCTACAAGAAGATAGCCTCCATTAAGACCAGGGATGAACTGGAACGGGTCTACGCCGAACTTTTGGACCGCTTTGGGCCTTTGCCCGACGAGGCCGCTTCCCTTCTGGCCCTGGCGGAGATACGCATCATCTGCCGGGACATTGCGGTTTCGTCCCTTAAAGAGCGGGACGGCCTTGTCAGGGTGGAATTCGGCAAGGTGTCCAGGGTAAAGGTGGACCGTCTGATCCGGCTTATGAAAGAATCCGGGGGCAAGGTCAAGCTTGATCCCAAGGCCCCCAACGTGCTGCTCCTGCGGACCGGCAGCATCGGCCTTAAAGAAAAGAGCGAATTTATACGGGAAAAACTGGCGGCCCTGGCGGGCTGAGAGCTTTAGTGGGCTAGATTTTCAAGGAGTATGCGGTGGACGCGGTGAAAGCGGTTGTGTTTGATTACGGCAAGGTGATTTGCCACCCTCCCGGGGACGACGTGATGGAAAAGATTGCCGCCCTGTCCGGCCTTCCCCGGACGGAATTTGAGCCCCTGGTATGGAAACTCCGTTCCCCCTATGACCGGGGCGTGATAACCGGCCCTGAGTATTACCGGCGTATACTTGCCGCAGCGGGCCTCCCGGAAGACGCCGCCCTTGTCGGGACAATGTACCGTCTCGACATCGAAAGTTGGAAAAACATAAACGGGGAAACGGTGAAGCTTATGGAAGACGTTAAGGTTGCGGGCTTTATGCTGGGCATATTGTCCAATATGCCTCAGGATTTTTTGGACCTGGCCCGGAAAATCTATCCGGTTTTCAGCCTCCCCCATGTAGGGATATTCTCCTGCGAGACCGGTTCCATAAAACCGGAGCCCGCGATTTACCATGCCCTGACAGCAGCCCTTGGCTGTGCGCCGGGGGAAATTCTGTTCTTTGACGATATGCCGGTCAACGTTGAAGGCGCGGAGGTTGCGGGCATCCGTTCTTTTCTGTGGAAAGACGCCGGGACCGCCCGAAATTTGTTGCGGCAGTTTCATGTTCCGGTATAGAATAGACGGGAAAAAAATATTAGACAGAGGGGGATGTGTATGATCTTCTTAAAAACCGCCGCGCTCTTTGGTTATGTCGGTTTTTCTATGATTTTTCTTATCCCCATAGGCATCATCGTTTTTCTTTTCAGCATCCTGGGTCTTCAAAGATCCATGGCCGCCATGATGTATAAAGTTGCCCGGATATGGTCCCTGATTCTCATCAAATTGGTAGGTTGTCCCGTGACAGTTGCCGGAAGGGAACACATTCCCCAAAAGGGAGGCGTCTGTTTTGTCAGCAATCACGGCAGTATTTTTGACATCGTTCTCCTCCTGGCCTACGCGGGGAGGCCCATCGGGTTTGTGGCGAAAAAGGAATTGTCCCTTATTCCTCTGTTGAATATCTGGATTCTCCTTATCGGGGGCCTCTTTATAGATCGGAATTCGCCCCGCAAGGCGGTAAAATCCATTAGAAGCGGAGTCAGCCGCATCAAATCCGGCGGCGGCATGATCATCTTTCCGGAAGGACACCGCAGCAAAGGCCGGGGCCTGCTCCCTTTCCGGCCAGGTTCCTTAAAACTCGCCACTCTTTCCGGCGCTCCCATAGTTCCCGTAGCTATATCCGGCAGCTACGACGTTTTTGAGAAGACTTACCGCGTCCTGGCCCATCCCGTCCGGGTGGTTTTCTGCGAGTCTATTCATACGGTGGATATTCCGGTGACGGACCGGCGTGCGGTCCTGTCCGAACAGGTCCGCGCCGTGATTGCGGGCGCCCTGGAGGACGGAAACCGGGTTTGAGGGCCGCTGTCTCCGGAATTTTTCGTTCTCCTTGACAGAGGACGGCTTCTATGTTAGGTTTTAAGCGTTCCGTCGGAGGGGCGCGTAGCTCAGCTGGTTAGAGCGCCACGTTTACACCGTGGATGTCCGGGGTTCGAATCCCTGCGCGCCCAAGCGATACTGTTTCGGGATTCCTTATGTGAGATCGAACCGGCAGAACAAGGCAATCCTTCTGCAAGGTCTTTACAAATGAGGCTGTTCCAAAACTTCAGTTTTTGGAACAGCCTCCTTGGATTTACTGGAAAAACCGGGCCGGACATTAGTCCGATTTGACCGGGTTTTCCAAGAGCCTACGGCTCAAGTTTCTATAAAATTTTGAAAAAGTTCTCTCCCTCAGTCCGCAAGGGTCTTCCATAGCAGGTGAAGAAAATCTTTCCGGCTTATCTCCTCGCCTCCCAGGGAACAGAGGTGGGCTGTGGGGATCTGGCAGTCGATAAAGGCGACCCCCTCCGCAAAGAGATTCATTGCCAGGGTAAGGAAAGCCGCTTTGGAAGCGTTGGGCCGCCTTGCGAACATGGATTCCCCGAAAAAGACGCGGCCCATGCGTATACCGTAGCAGCCCCCGGCAAGCTCTCCGTCCAGCCGGCTTTCCGCCGAATGGGCCCAACCCAGGCGGTGGAGTTCCGTGTAGGCCGCGATAATGTCGTCTGTGATCCAGGTGCCGCCTTCTCCGGGGCGTTTAATGGAAGCGCAGGCCTCTATGACGGCGGGGAAATCCTGATCTATTGCGACCGCGAACTTCCCCTGCCGCAGGATCTTCTTCATGGAGGCGGAGACATGGAGTTTTTCCGGAAAGATCATGTACCGGGGGTCCGGGGACTGCCAGAGTATGGGGTCCTCCGGATTATACCAGGGGAAGATGCCCTGTTCGTAAGCGGAGAGGAGCATACCAGGCGATAGATTCCCCCCTATGGCCACAATATCACCCCGGGCTTCCGTAGCCGGAGGAAAACGGAAGCGTTCATTTTGGGAAAGATAGGGAAAGTCCGGATCCGGTCCCGGCCTCATGGCATCCGCATTCCGGCCAGGCAGTCCCCGTCAGGAAAGGATTTCAATACGGTAATCCCCGTCCCGCCAGTCGGCGCGGGCGGCGCCCTCTTCGCTCAGGCGGCCAAAGAGAACCTCGTCCACGAAAAAAGCCTTGATCCGGTCTTCCACGATCCGGCCCGCGTTCCGGGCGCCGAATTCCCGGCTATACCCTTCTTCGGCCAGGTGGGCGACACAGGCGTCGGTGACTTCCAGGGTGACGCGCTTTTCCACAAGCTGGGCCTTAAAAGCGTCCAGTTCCTTATTGATGATGGAAATCATGACATCCCGGGACAGGTGGCCAAACCGGACCACCGCGTCCAGCCGGTTGCGGAATTCGGGGGTAAAGATACGTTCCACCGCGCTGTTCACTTCGGCATCCCCGGTGATCCGTTCTCCAAAACCTATAAGGCTCTTGCCTATGTCCCTGGCCCCGGCGTTGCTGGTCATGATGAGGACTACGTTCCTAAAGTCGGCCTTCCTCCCGTTATTGTCCGTCAGAGTGGCGTAGTCCATGATCTGGAGGAGGATATTGTAGATGTCCGGGTGGGCTTTTTCGATCTCGTCCAAAAGGACCACCCCATGGGGGTGTTTTCGTATGGCATCGGTAAGGAGGCCTCCCTCGTCATAACCCACATATCCGGGGGGCGAACCGATGAGCCGGGAGACCGTATGTTTCTCCTGGTATTCGCTCATGTCAAAACGGTGCATCGTAACCCCAAGAATGTCCGCAAGGCACCGGGCCAACTCGGTCTTGCCGACCCCTGTGGGCCCGGCAAAGAGAAAGTTGGCTACGGGCTTGTCATCCGCCCTAAAGCCTGCGCGGGACCGCTTGACCGCCTTGACCACTGCGGCAACCGCCTCGTCCTGGCCGAATACCCTCGCCTTAAGTCGTTCCTCCAGACTGCGGAGCTTGTCTTTTTCGCTTTCTCCTACGGACCGTTCGGGTATACGGGCTATGCGGGAAACCACGGTTTCTATCAGGGGAAGGTCTATGTCAATGATTTCCACAGTCCCTTCCTGAACGGAAACTCCCCCATGGCCCGGTCCGCCGGGAAAATCCCCGGCATGGACGCCGGTTCCGGCATCGTTTTGGACCTTCTTAAAGGCTTCAATCCGGACAAAGGCCCCGGCTTCGTCTATCACGTCTATGGCCTTGTCCGGCAAACGCCGCTCGGTGATGTACTGGGCCGAAAGCCGTACCGCCCCTTTCACAGCGTTGTCGCTGTACCGAACTTTGTGGTAATCCTCGTATTTGGATTTAAGCCCTTTAAGGATGGCAATAGCGTCCTCCTCGGAAGGCTCGTTGATGTCGATTTTCTGGAAGCGCCGGGAAAGGGCCCGATCTTTGTCGAAAAATTTGCCGTACTCCTCGTGGGTGGTGGACCCTATACAGCGGATTTTCCCCGATGTGAGGGCAGGCTTGAGGAGGTTCGAGGCATCCAGGGCGCCCCCGGACACCGATCCGGCCCCGACCAGGGTATGAATTTCATCAATAAAGAGAATGGCCCGCTGTTTTTTTAGGATTTCCTCTACAACGCGCTTGATCCTTTCCTCAAAATCACCCCGGTACTTAGTACCCGCTACCAACGCTCCCATATCCAAAGAGAAGATCGAAAAATTTTTGAGGGTAGAAGGCACATTCCCCAGGACAATACGCTGGGCAAGCCCTTCGGTGATAGCGGTTTTCCCGACCCCCGAATCCCCCACATGGACAGGGTTGTTTTTGAGCCTGCGGCAGAGGACCTGCACGGTCCGGTCAAGTTCCGCCTCCCGGCCAATGACCGGCTCCAGCTTGCCTTCCCGTGCCAGGGCGGTAAGTTCCGTGGCGTACCGCTCCAGAGCGCTCCGTTTGTTGTTCCCTTTTATTTTCTGGGAATTGTCGGCAACGGCTCCCTCCTCAAAGACCTCTTCCCTGGTTTCTCCGGTGGAATTTAAGGAATACCCCTCCCCAAACGTATATATACTATCATCTCCGGCATCCACCCCATGAGAGATGCTCTCCAGAAGTTCCAGCCGGGTAACGCCTGCTTTGCGAAGGTAATAGGCACAGTAATTTCGTTCTTCATCGTAGAGGGATACCAGGATGTCGGCCACATCCATGATGTCCTTTTGAGAAGACATACTTTGCTGTACAGCCCGTTCCAGAACGCTTTGAAAGCCTACGGTTTGAGTTGGGTCGGTATTGTTCAGAATCGGAACATTTTGCTCAAAATAATTTTCTATGCCGCTTTTTATCTGATCCAGATTGGCGCCCGCTCCGGCCAGGATACCCCGCACTTCAGAAAAGGCAAGGGCAGCATAAAGGATATGCTCAGGAGTAAGATACTCGTGCTTCCGTATTCTCGCTTCATTATAGGCAGCATGTATAATTGCCAGTACATGGCGACCTAGTTTCATTATGCATCCCTCCCTCTTATAAAGTATATAAAATTCATAATAACAAACAAATGAAGTTACACTTTTTCTATAATACACCGGAGGGGAAACTCATTTTCCCTGGCAACCGCGTGAACCTGATCCGCCTTGGTTTGGGCTATGTCATAAGAGTAAACCCCTACAGTTCCCTTACCTTTCCGGTGTATGTCCAGCATAATGCGGTTTGCATCTTCAAGGTTTTTATGGAAGATCTGTACCAGGATTTCCACAACAAAGTCCATGGTAGTATAATGATCATTCAGAAGTATGACCCGGAATTCTTCCGGTTCCTTGAGGTTTTCAGCATGTTTCGAGGCGGGTTTTACCCAAATCCCCGCATATACTGGCATACTACAAGAATACCGTAAAAAATCCTGTTTTACAAGACCG